>CANGPA010000094.1 GCA_947455645.1 Hyphomicrobiales bacterium
GTCTTTTTTTAAAGAAGAGTGCTTTGCAAATTGTTGCACGAACCGTGTCAGTTAAAAATGGTTTTGTAATAAAGCCGACAGGAGCAATGCTGCTTTCGGGTTTCCAAAGATCGGGGCGTTCGGTAATAATAATTACGGGGATATCTCGATCTTCTAAAAGGTCTTCAAGGATAGCGATGCTTGACGAGCCATCCAAAAAAGTAAGCTCAGCCAAAATCAAACCGGGGCTTTCCCGTTCAGTGAGAATGCGAGCTTCACCGGGCGAACTCGCCTTGCCACAGGCTGTATGACCCAATTCTTCGATTATGGTTTCAAGTTTGTTTGCAGTTGAAGCGTTGCCGTCGATGATAAGCACGCGTGTTGCTATTTCACTCGCGATGGAGGCGCTCCCCAATTCTACAAGAAGGCGTGCCTGAAGCGGGGAGACACCCATGACATAAGCAATGTCATCATCGCAAAGCTCTTCGAGCGCTCGTAAAAGAAATGCGATGCGGGGACGCAGCGGGATCCGATGCAGGATCGACTGAGTCGCCTTTTCCATCGCGCAGCCATCGCAGGCGTCGGACCCGTCTAATCGGGGCGGTATGACGCTAAGAAGGCTTTTCAACAACTCGCGTCTCGTATTCTGGGCGTCCCCATCTGATGCGAGCGGGGATGGTGCAATTTTTGAAAGAATATCCGCCAAAGCGTCTTCCAGAAAGCCGTCTGCACGCGCAGCGTGGCCGATCAAAGCGCGGGAAAACCGCCTTAGGGCCGGAATCTCGGCAATCAAGGACCGCGCAAGAGTCATGATGATTTCCAAATCTGAAAATTAGCAATTCCGAATATACAACGCAGGAGAACAGGATAAGTTCCATCCCTTTAGGGAACTTTGATATCGATCAAAAAAATATCGAAAAATAGTTTGCTTAAGGGAACCTGAGGGATTTTCCGGAGTTACCAACTTAGTTTTTCGACTTAGCGTAAAAACCGCGATGCTCACGTCGCGTCTATGGAGATAAAGAGATGAGCACACTCCCCCGTCGAAGCTTGAACCCTGACGTTCGCGAGATTGGCGACCGTTCGGTTCTCCGTTCGATTGACCAACATATAGGGCAAGAATTACGGGCCCTTTACGATGAAGTTTTAGCTGAACCTGTACCTGATCGCTTTTTGGCTCTGATTGAAAAGTTAGGGTCAAGCGAACCGGCATCAGCAGAGGCTGTTGAGGAGGTTGATGCATGAATGCTCCCGTTGAAATCCGAGCGCCTCAAGAAATTCGCACGGCCCTCGTCGCTGCGATTCCGAATTTGCGCGCGTTTGCGATTTCGCTCTGTGGGAACGCCGATCGTGCCGACGATCTTGTTCAGGAAACGCTTGTGAAGGCCTGGGGTAATATCGGGTCTTTTACAGCGGGGACCAATATGCCGGCATGGTTGTTTACAATTTTAAGGAATATATTCTATTCGGAATATCGAAAGCGTCGTCGCGAAGTCGATGATCCAGATGGCGAGATGGCAGGGCGGTTATCCACCCTACCCGATCAGCCTGGTCACATGGATTTTCTCGACTTCAAAGCGGCATTGCAAAAATTGCCCGCCGATCAACGTGAAGCTCTGATTTTGGTTGGCGCTTCGGGGCTTTCTTATGAAGCGGCAGCAGGAATATGTAAATGCGCTGTCGGGACGATGAAGAGTCGTGTCAATCGCGCGCGTGCCCGATTGATAGAGCTTTTAGCGTTGAAAGGTGAAGCTGACTTTGATGGGGATGGCCGGTTAACGGCAGCAACCCAAGTGTCATCATCGTCTCATGACGTTTTAGTCATGCTTGATTGAAAGCCCGTTCAAGATTCTCGATAGTAAATAGTACCGAGTCAATGAATTATTGAGTCTTGAGCTTGGTCTTTTCTTTAGCTTTCATGGTTTCTTCCGCGACCATTGCATTATGCTCGCCGTTAACAGACGCGATAAAGACGCCCATGGTACTGAGTACGCCATACACCGCGCGGCGTTCTTCAAACATGTTCATTATTGACGCGCGCTCGGCGTTAAACGCCGCCGTTTGAATATCCAATAATTCAAACAATGTCCGCTTGCCGCCTTGAAATTGTTCTTTATAGAGACCACGTGCTTTTTGACTAGCATCAACGCCTTCGGCAAGGCTGGCGGTCTTCGAACGTGCCGATGCAATCGTGATATAGAATTTCCGCAAATCCGCCTCAGCTTCATCGCGGTCAAAATTATAGCGCTGTTCATCTTGTTCTAAACGGGCAAGTGACTGTCCGATTTGTCCCTGAGACAGTCCACCATCTGCAAATTTATATGTCATTGATATCATGGCTTGAGCGTCAAAATTATTCCAGTAAGCGCCCGTATATGATTTTAGTGTGGAATCTGTTTGTAATAAGACTTGCGGCATCAAAGCAGATTTTTTTGCTTCAATTTCAAGTTCTATAGCGCGACGTGACATCTCACCGGCTTTGAGGCGCGGGCTGGTTTCCGGTAAAAGCGCAATGGCTGTTTCAACTTTAGCAGGCGTATAATCGGCAAGGTCAGGCACCGGCTTCAAAGGACCAGGTTCAGCTTTGACCAGCCGCTGGAAGCGATCGAGCGCGTTTTGTAATTCGGCTTCATTGTCAGCCGCCACCGCCCGCGCATCGACAAGGCGGGCCTCAACGCGCTTTACATCCGCAATCGTACCATTGCCGTTTGTTTGATTGAGCTCAACGAGTTTCTGAATCTCTTCGAGCGCAGTAATATTGTCTTTGTTCAAGCGCGAAAGGTCGCGCGTTTGCACGACATTGAGATAGGCCTGTGCCATCGCCTGACCGATATCATTAATACGAGCTGAGAGATTAAATTCTTCAGCCGATGTTAATTTCATGGCCCGTGCGATATTTTTTTCCGTTGACCCGAAATCATAAAGGAGTTTCTTGCCTGTAAGAGACAGAACGTAGCGCTTTCCATTGCCGAGATTGGGCTGTTGGAATAATTCATTGCCAAGCGGAATCGTATTCGTGCTTTGAGCGCCATAACCCGTTCCAAAGCTTCCATCGATTTGGAAGCCCGTATTCGCTTCCGACACAATAATGCCGGCTTTGGCCTCACCTAACCGGCCGCGGGCCATTGCGATTTGCGGGTGATTTGCAACGGCAAATGCCACAACCTCCCGAAGATTATCGGGTAGGGGCTGTAAGGCGGACTTACCCTTTGGCGCGGCAAGCTTTTTGGTTGACGGGCTTTTTCCCGTCTTATCGGACGCCTTATTGGCCTTTACCGTTTGGGAAGAAGATTGTTCCGACTGCGCCAAGTTCTCCGCCTGGGCAATTTTTACCTTCTCCGAGAAGGCTGCGGTTACGCCCGTAATCTCCTCAGCATAGGCCGGTGCCAAAGTGAGCACCGATAGCCCGGCAAAAGTGATCCCGAAAAAAAAATTAAATATATGAAAAGGTTGAATAAATTCAAACAACCCCTTTTTTGTGCAGATATACAACATTTACATCTTCCAGTTGCACTTGACCGAGGGGAATTGAAATAAGGCTTAGAGTCGGTCAAGGCACAAAAACGGCGTTATTCAAATTATATTCCGCAAGGGAAATCAACCTCGAATCGGTTTCACCTCGAAAAACATTTAATTTTTTATTGAAATTACTGATATTTATTGTGTATGGCGCCAAAAAAAGAGCTGATTTTAAAATAAATGGCTAAATAAACCGCCATGCAACTTGGGATTGATTGACCCAAGGTTAGTCAAGAAACTAAAAAGTCTCAATGTTTTGTGTCTGTTAGGGTCATGATGCCCTTCAGCCTGCGGAGATCCGAACCAAAGCTTCTTTGCTTTTGAGTAAAATTTGCATGGTTGGCGACAACGCGTGTTAAGGCTGCCGTTAGGTAATAATAGCGATCTCCAGGAGTTTGTGAGAGAGAGTGGTGTGCGTGAGTTGTATCGAAGTTTTCGTATCAACCTTCATTTTGTGCACGGGAATATCTTTCGCCCATGGATTCTTCGCCGCAATCAACGCCCTCGACCGGTGTCGATGAAACGTCCGCTGGCTTTGCGTCTCGGGGTGATCGCACGGGTGATCCACGCGTTTTGCCCGTTATTGTGCAGCCTGTTGTGCCGGAAACGACGGGTGCCATAGCGTCTCAGGCGATTGCCACTGTGCCACGCCCGAATGAAGGGACTATTCGGGTTATTGATACGGGCGGTTTGGCTGAATTGAATTTCAATTTCCCGACATCTGATGTGCATATCGCCGCGCTCGATGTCGATCTTGTGATGGTGTTTGCCGACAGTTCCAAATTAATTCTTCCGGGGCTTGCTGTCGGCCTTCTTGGGGCCAATCCACCCAAGTTAAACTTTCTCGGTAAATCCGTTTCCGCTCAGTCAGTGATTTCTGCCATCAGTCAGGTCACATTGGCCGAAGCAACGCCATCGATACAATTTTCATCTGCGGAGTTTCTTCCCAAAAAGCCTTCGGGGCCAACAAAAGGCGATCAAGAGACGGCCACCGGGCATGACGGTGTTGGAGGCGGCGAGCCGCCAATTCCGCCCCAGCCGATCGTATCTGGCGGTAAATATGATAATCGTTCAAATGAAACGCAAACGAAAACGGGTGATTTCCAGACCCCTCCCGTTCGTGAGGTGACAGCCGGGGCGGTTTCATCAGGGAACAGCAATAACGCGATTTCAAATCCCTCTGTCGTCACACCGACCCAGAATATCGATGAGAACCCAACAAAATCCTCGTTTGCATTTGACTCTGTCGTTACGGGCCAATTGTTCCAGACGGTGGGGGTGTCAACGTCGGGAAATTCGATCAAGGGTGCAACCGGCACCGGGAGCGCTGATACTAATCCCGATTTCGTGGTTCAGAACACGAAGGAAGTTTTAACGGGCAGCGCGTCGCGCGATGAAATTTGGGGTGACGATCCTAGCTCCTACCCCGCCGGCATGGCGGGTCGATCATTGCAGATCACGCTGCCAACAACTTCTGTTACGACATCAAAGGTCGCCATCTCTGGCGTGCCGGATGGTGTTAAAATTTTAAACGCCACCTTTATTGGTGGTGGCAGATACGAGATGGCTATCAGCGGCGGCAACACCTTCCTCATGAAGCTTGCCTATAATTTGCCGAATGAAGCGACGACGAAGGATAGCGGAGGATTTTACACCGGTTTCAAATATACGTTCAGCTTTGATTTTACGGGTGTCAACGCGAAGGGCGAAAAGGGTACTGTCTCTGCAAGCGCAACAGTCGGTGTTCGCGATGTAACCTCAGCGGCAGAGCAGATCAGTCTTGATCCGAGCACCGGCAAATTGATGGTGAGCCTCTCTCGCGATCCAACTGGTAATATTGTGAATGCGGGTAATGGTAACGACACGATCCACGGTGCTGCAGGGAGCGATATCATCGACGGCGGTGATGGCCGTGATCGCGTGGTCTATGACCTTTCGCACGATGCCGTTTCTGTCAATCTTGCAACAGGTACGGGCGATAAGGGCTTCGCTCGTGGTGATACTTACGTCAATGTCGAAGATGTTTTCGGTTCCGATTTTAATGACTCTTTGATCGGCGATGACCACGACAATCTATTGTCGGGCGGTAAGGGCAATGACTTGCTCATTGGTGGTGTCGGTCGCAATACATTAGTGGGTGGGGCGGGTGCTGACACGCTTGATGGCACCGATGGCGCATTTGATCTTGCCGACTATTCTGCATCAGCGACTGGTGTAACCGTTAATCTCGGTGCGGGCACCGCGAACGGGGGTGATGCGGCAGGAGACATTCTAAAAAATATCGAAGCTGTTGTCGGATCTGAACTAGCCGATCGTTTGATTGCAGGATCGTCGACATCGTCAATTTATGGCGGTGGTGGCAATGACACGATTGATGCCGGTGTCGCTCAGAATGCAACGCTTGATGGCGGATCAGACACGAATACGCTCGATTATAGTCAAGCATTAGCAGGGGTCTCCGTTTCGCTTGTCGCCGGACAAGACACAAATGGAAATCGCTTTAGCAAGTTTTCAAATATTGGGGGCTCAACGCATAACGATACCTTAGCAGGAGACAGTGGTAACAATATCGTCTCGGGTAACGATGGCGATGATGTTCTTGTTCTGAGTGGTGGTTCAGACACGCTTGATGGCGGTGCGGGAGATAACGATACTGTCGATTATTCAAGTTACACGGGAGCGGGCGGGCTCAGCCTTCTTCTTAAGGGATCGACCGCAGCACTCTCTCTTCTCAACGCTGATCCCAAGGACAGTGTCGTTAATATTGAAAATGTTATTGGTACAAAGAATGATGATCGCATTACAGGCGACTCCAAGGCCAATAAACTTGAAGGCGGCGGCGGTGCCGACACTCTTAGCGGCGATGAAGGCGATGACGTCCTCTTAGGGGGCGACGGCGCGGATTGCCTTTCCGGTGGCGTTGGAAATGACACAATCGATGGCGGTACGGGCGACAATATCGCCGATTACAGTTATCTGACTTCGACGGGTAATTTCTTGCGTGTCGCCGGAGCGACAGCAATCACGTCGACCCTTGGTAATGGCGAGGTCGATGTTCTCGTTAATGTCGAAAACCTTGTTGGCTCTAATGGGAGTGACTGCATTTTAGGTGATTCCGCTGCGAATACACTTTTTGGCGGCGGCGGTAACGATACTTTTGTTATTAGCGGAGGCGGTGATTACATCGATGGCGGCGCTGGAGATGATGACACGGTTGATTTTA
>CANGPA010000095.1 GCA_947455645.1 Hyphomicrobiales bacterium
AAAAAGAAGGCCCCGCCTCCGTCTGTGAAGGCAAAAGGCGCGTCGCTTGCGGCGAACGCCAAGTCTGCGGCGAACGCCAAGTCTGCGGGGCAGGCCAGCACCAAATCTGCGGCAAAATCGGCCGCTAAGGCGGCTGTAAAGGGCAAATCTTCCGCAAAAAGCGGGGCTACTGCCAAATCAGGCTCCAAACTTGCCGAAAAAAGCGCATCCAAGGCCCACGCCAGTTCATCGTCCAAGCCGGCTGCAAAGGTCACATCAAAGGCCTCCGGCAAGGCTTCGGTAAAATCCTCGACAAAGGCGTCCGCTAAATCTTCACCCAAATCTCCGGCCAAAACACAGCCGAAGTCCGCCGCTAAAGCCGCCGCCAAATCGGCATCCAAGGCTGCACCAAAGTCAAAAGCAAAGGTCCCGGTATCGCCAGCGGCAAAAGCGTCAGCCAAACCAGCCGCCAAATCCACCTCCAAATCGCCGGCAAAAACGCCCGCAAAGCCCGCAGACAAGTCCAAGGCTCCGGTTGCAGCGAAGGCTGTTGCCAAGACGGCTCCAAAGCCAGCGGCAAAGACGCCTGCCAAGAGTGCCCAAGAGGTCAAGAGTGTCCCAGAGGTCAAGAGTTCCGGAAAGACAGAGGCAAAGGCTACCGTGAAGACGGGTGCCAAGTCAGCGCCAACCGCGGCGGCCTCAACGACGCCTCAGTCGAAATCCGCACCTGAGGCGCTCAAGAAGCCAGCGGTTCCTGCCAAGGGGCCAGACAAGCCTGCGGCACAAGAAAGTCCGGCTTCGGTCCTTAAGTCTGCGCCAAAAGCTTCTGCGTCACCGGTTCGCAAGGCCGTTCCCGAACCAGTGCAACCTGAACCCATCGAAACCATTGAGGCCGTCGAAGACTTTGACGATGATGATTTGCTCGATCTCGATTCAGAAGCCGATGACTCGATGAGCAGCACCAATTTCGATTGGTATGAGAGCGCGCGAAAGCGATTCTCGGTTTCATTGAAACGGGGCGCGCCAGCGGCCGAACAAAGTGACCGGACAGAACCGCGTTCAGATACGGATGAAGATCCTGTCGAAATTTGAGCGTATTAACGAAGCGCGCGCATTATCCTTCTGAAGGATATCATTTGGATTGGCGTCCAATCGATCGAATGCCATCCACTCACATTGAGTCATGTTCGTATTTTAAGGCATAATCGCGCGGCACCGCGTTTTGGCGCGATATTTGATTCATCCTTTCGCCGGCGCCATGCGTAAAGGCCGATACCGATCAATTGCAAAAATGAAAGCGGTAAGACGCAATGAGTGACGAGCCGAACACTGCGCCTGCATCATCTCGTGTAACCTTTTCGCATTCAAAGCGCCGCGTTATCGAGGCTATTGTGATACTCGCTCTTGCCTTTGCCACGGGCGCGATTGGAAGCCGCGCAACGATTCCGAATATTCCAACTTGGTATGAAGGCTTGATCAAACCGGCATTCAATCCGCCAAATTGGATTTTTGGTCCCGTTTGGACCGTGCTTTATCTCACAATGTCTTATGCTTGCTGGCGCGTGCTTGGATGCACCTCTGATCGCGCAGCGAGACGGTCCATCGGCCTTGTATTTGTGATTCAACTTTTCTTTAATGCACTTTGGTCGATTGTATTTTTTGGTTTGATGAATCCGCTATGGGGCCTCTTGGTCGTTGCATGTCTTGAAGCATCCGTGATTGCCATGATTCTTGTGTTTGCACGCTTTGATCGTATGGCCGCTGCAACGCAATTGCCTTATGCGGCTTGGGTTGCCTTTGCATCCCTGCTTAATCTGGCCATCGTGCTATTGAATTGAATTTGTAACATCGTTTCAAAAACGGCATCGGGAGAATGCCACACAGGAGGGGAATTCAATGACCAATGAATTTATTTTGCGATCCATTTTTGTGGGCGCATGTGGAACGGCCGCGATGGATGTTTGGGCGATTGTGCTTCATCGCTATTTTAATCATCCCAAACCCAATTGGGGCTTGGTGGGTCGGTGGTTTTTGCATCTTCCTTTTGGATTTATGTTTCACAAAGATATCGCGGCCGAGAAATCCTTCTGGTTTGAAGAAGAGGCCGGATGGGTCGCGCATTATGTTTCAGGCATCATCTATGCCGCGTTTCTTATGAAGTGGGGTGGCGCTGCCTGGATTGCGCATCCAACGCTGATTCCCGCGCTCATCGTCGGATGGGTGACCGTCGGAGCGGGATGGTTCATTCTTCAACCGGGAATGGGGGCAGGTGTTGCGGCGTCAAAGCGCAACAATGCGGGAACCATTCGCATTTTTAATCTCATTTCCCATACGTGGTTTGGATTGGGGCTTTGGATTGGAGCTCTTATTCTGGCGCGATAAATCCGGATTATTCTGCGCATATAAAAAAGCCGCGGTGTTTCCACCGCGGCTTTTTTCTTATTTGTCTAATCGCTTAAGGCGATCACTTCATCGCAAGTGCCTTGTCGATCACGACATCCGATGTCGCACCGGTTGGCTCTTTGGTGATGACGGGATCGGAACCACCACCCATCAATGTCTTGACCGTGCGCTGATAGTCAGCCTGATCAAGCTTGCCATTTGATCCTTCGGTAAGCTTATTGATCTCTTCCATCATGCGGATCTGATGCTTTTCGGTTTGAGCACCTGAGGCATCATTGTCGAGAACGATCTTCGCTGCATCCTTTGGATTCTGACGCGCCCAAGCCCAACCCTTCATGGAAGCGGCAACGAACTTCGCCATTTTGTCGACGAATGCCGGATCCTTCAGCTTGTCTTCCATGACATAGAGGCCGTCTTCCATCGTGGCCACACCTTGGTCTTCATATTTGAAGACAACGAGCTTGTCGGCAGGAATACCGCCGTCAATGACCTGCCAATATTCATTATAGGTCATGGTCGATACGCAATCGGCCTGCTTCTGCAACAGGGGATCAACATTGAAGCCCTGCTTCAACACTTTCACGCCACCCTTGGAGCCATCCGTCTTGATGCCGAGCTTCGACATCCAGGAGAGGAATGGGTATTCATTGCCATAGAACCATACGCCAAGCGTACGATCCTTCAGGTCAGCAGGCGACTTGATTCCGGTTTCAGCGCGGCAGGTGAGCATCATGCCCGAGCGCTTGAAAGGCTGTGCGATATTGACAAGCGGCACGCCCTTTTCGCGTGTCGCAAGCGCTGAAGGCATCCAGTCAACCACAACATCGGCACCACCGCCTGCGAGCACTTGAGGGGGTGCAACATCAGGGCCGCCCGGCTTGATGGTGACATCAAGTCCAGCGTCCTTGTAGAAGCCCTTGTCTTTGGCAACATAGTAGCCGGCGAATTGTGCCTGTGTGACCCACTTCAGCTGTAATGTTACCTTGTCAGCCGCGTGCGCCGAGGCGACGCCTAGACCCGCGAGGGCCATCATTCCGAGTACAATTTTCCGCATTCTCACTCTCTCCCCTTGTTTGGGCATATGCCCACTCACTTAAGCCCCCTACCGATAGGAAGCATGCCAAAACGTAACGCGGCGCTCGATCGCAGCGAGCAAACCGTAAAATAACGATCCCGCTACACCAGCGACCACAATCGTAGCCCACACCATATCGATGTTCATGCGGCCCACTTCGGTGTTGATACGAAAGCCCATACCCACGATTGGCGTCCCGAAAAATTCCGCAACGATCGCCCCAATCAAGGCAAGCGTCGAATTGATCTTGAGGCCGTTGAAGATGAAGGGCAAGGCCGCCGGCAAGCGGAGCGCAAAAAGAGTTTGCCCATAGCTTGCGCCGTAGGTTTTCATGAGGTCGCGCTCCATGGCGCCCGCCGCACCAAGCCCCGCCACCGTGTTCACCAATTGTGGGAAGAAGGTCATGATCACCACGACCGCTGCTTTTGATTGCCAGTCAAACCCAAACCACATCACCATAATGGGTGCCACCCCAACGATTGGAAGCGCGGAAACAAGATTGCCCAGCGGCAATAATCCACGCTGCAAAAAGGGTATGCGATCAATCAGAATGGCTATTAGGATACCAGCGCCGCACCCCATCACATATCCCGCGAGGATGCCTTGCACGGTTTGCAAGAAGTCAGCGGTAAGAACCGGAACCGATGTCGCCAGCCGGATGCCAATTTGTGATGGCGTTGGCAGGATCACCATCGGTACGTTGAAATAAAGTCCGAGCGTCTCCCACAGCATGAGCAAGGTCGCCCCAAAAATGAGAGGCACGAGCCATTGCATCCATTGCGAGGCCCGACCGCGTGCGGGAGTCTGCGCGATCACAATATCGACGCTGCGCCACGCACAAAGCCAGACGCCCAGAATAGCAAGCAAATGTCCCCAATCACGAGTGCCTGCGCTATGCGCATAAACCACCAATTCGAAGGCAGCGAAGAGCGATAAACCCGGAAGATTCCAGATCGATTTTTGCGGAATGTCCGCAATCGGGCCTTCGCGCATCGCAATAATGCCGAGCGCGAGATATATAAATCGCGTCCAACCGGTGCCGGTCAAAAGCGACATGTCCCCGCCAACATCCAGCGGACCAACCGCGGCAAAGATCATCAACGCCCCGCCAATTATCGAGAGCTTTGAGGAGCCCGCAAAAATCTTCATGGGCGCGCTCCCATGCCGCGCGTCACGATCCGATCGGCGACACCAATCAGCGAGACGAGTGCCCAGGCGCATGCGGCGGCAGCAAATAAAGCTGCCCAAATTTGAATTGTTTGACCGTAATATGATCCTGCAAGCAGACGCGCGCCAAAACCGCCATCTTCACTCTTTGTGAGTTCCGCGACCACTGTACCAACAAGACTTGCTGCCACGCCTACTTTCAAACTCGCAAATAAAAACGGTACCGACGCCGGAACGCGCAGCATGAAAAAAGTCTGCAAACGCGATGCCGAATAGGTTCGCATCAAATCAAGTTGCAACGGATCAGGCGAACGCAACCCTTTAACCATACCCACGGTTACCGGAAAAAATGATAGATAGGCGGCAATGACGGCCTTCGGAATGAGGCCCGTTACATCGAACTGATTGAGGATCACAACAATCATCGGCGCGAGCGCAATAATCGGAATGGTTTGAGACGCAACCACCCAGGGCATCAGGCTTTTATCGAGACTTCGAACATGCACGACAAGAATTGCGAGACCCATGCCCAGTGCCGAGCCGATTAGAAAACCCAACAATGTTGCCGAGAGCGTTACAGAGCCATGATAAATGAGACTACGTTTGGATGTGGGCGCTGTGTCGATCACGGTCTTATAAAGTTCGGCCATAATTTGGCCTGGCGTCGGCAGTTTCGGTCGTTCTTGCGCAAACGTCCCCGCGATGAGTTCGCTTGTCGAATAGTCAGTTTTGCCCGCATTCACAAAGGCGTCACGCTGCAGATCAGCGTTTAGGAGAATTGAACCTGCATACCAAAATAGCCCTATGATCGCGGCAACGACGAGTACAGGAAGTGCTTTCCCCTGCCACAGCGCGTTCAGCATGAGGCAATCTCAATCGACATAGGAATGTCCTTCACGCAAGCCCTGCCGCACACGATTGGCAACATCAAGAAATTCAGGAGTCTCGCGAATATCGAGTGTACGATCACGCGGAAAATTACATTCAATAATATCGTGGATCTTGCCCGGCCTCGGCGACATAACGACGATCTTCGTCGAGAGAAACACAGCTTCCGGAATCGAATGCGTGACAAAGACAACCGTCTTTTGTGTCTTTTCCCACAAACGCAACAATTGTTCGTTCAACTTGTCGCGCACAATTTCATCAAGCGCGCCGAAGGGCTCGTCCATAAGCAAGAGATCAGGATCAAAAGACAAAGCGCGTGCAATGGATGCGCGTTGCTGCATACCGCCGGAGAGTTGCCAAGGGAATTTGTTTTCAAATCCTGTGAGATTGACGAGATCAAGCCCTCGTTTCACACGGCTTGCGCGTTCTTCCTTTGAGAAACCCATAATCTCGAGCGGCAGCGCAATGTTTTTTCCAATCGTACGCCACGGGTAAAGCGCAGGCGCTTGGAAGACGTATCCATAAGCGCGCTTTAACCGTGCTTGTTCCGGCGTCATGCCATTGATAGAAAGCGTGCCGCTTGAGGGATGTTCGAGATCGGCGATCACGCGGAGAAGAGTCGTCTTACCGCAGCCCGACGGGCCAATCAGCGAGACAAAATCGCCCTTCTCGATTCCAAGTGACACATTGGAGAGTGCATGAACTGGCCCATCATTCGTTTCGAATGTGAGCGACAGGTCGTTGATATCAATGACGCGGGAAGAGGACATTCAGCGCGCGACTTTCTTCGGTTGCGTCAATTCTTTCCATGTCGATAGCGCTTTAGACTCCGGTGCGAAAGGCTTGCGCGCAACAAATTTACCGCGACCCGTCTTCGCCGTTACTTTGCCGTTCTCATAGACGACTTCGCCTCGTGAGAGTGTGACGCGCGGCAGCCCTTTCAGCTTTTGTCCTTCAAAGACGTTATAATCAATGACCGAGACTTGCGTTGATGCGGATATCGTCTTGGTCGCTTCCGGATCCCAGATCACAAGATCAGCATCGGCGCCGACAACAACAGCGCCCTTCTTCGGATAAAGATTAAGGATACGCGCGATATTCGTCGACGTCACCGCGACGAATTCATTCATCGTCAGACGACCCGTGCC
>CANGPA010000096.1 GCA_947455645.1 Hyphomicrobiales bacterium
GGCCGATCTCTGCCCCGCCGGCATGATGTTTGTGCGCTGCAAAGACGGTATTAGCCACAGTCCGCTCGAATCAATGACAGAAGCGGATTGCGACACGGCGATCGACGTGCTTTTGGATTTTGTACGAAATTACGGGAAACAAGCTTAATCTAATTTGCCGACCGCTGATTCAACCGCCTCTACCACCGCGCCCGAGCGCACATGCTGGTGTGCGAGATTCATTTCCGTGGCATACCAACGATCACCATCAAGTGCGGGATCAACAGCACTGCGCAATGATGCGAGCGCTGCAGAAGAGCCCTTCCCTATTGGATGATCCTTCGCAATCGGCTCGATGAGCGAGAGCGCTTGACCGGCCATCAAAATTTCCATCGCAACAATATATTCGACATTCGCAACAATCGTGCGGGCCTTTCGCGCGCACCATGTCGAATTCGACACATGGTCTTCGGCATTGCTCTTGCCCGGAATGGAATCAACCGAACCCGGCATCGAGAGCGTACGATTTTCCATGACCAGCGCCGACATTGAGCACTGCACTGTTGCAAAGCCTGTATTCAAACCCTTTTTACCCGCAAGCAAATTGCGCGGCAGACCGTAACTCATGGTCGGGTCGATCAGGCGTGCGAGACGACGCTCGGAGATCGAACCCAAATCGGCAATTGCAATGGAAACAAGATCCATCGCCTGCGCCACATATTGACCGTGGAAGTGGCCGCCGGAAATGACAACATAAGTGCCATCGCCATTTTCGAAAATCAGCGGGTTGTCGGTGGCCGAATTGATTTCGGTCGAGATTATTTTCGACGCGTAATCAAGTGCTTCCAAGGCAGGCCCATGAACCTGCGGCGTGCAGCGGAGCGAATAGACATCCTGCACACGGGGTGGCGGCGCTTTGCCTGCAGCGCGCGCCTCGTCCGGATAAAGCGTTTCGCGTGCGTCGGCCGAGCAGCGCTTCGAACCTTCGGTGATCTTGCGAATATTTGATGCAATTTTGCGCTGGCCATCATGCGGGCGCGCTTTATGCACACGCGGATCAAAGGCTGCGAGTTCACCGCGCATGGCTTCAAGCGAGAGGCACATGCCAATGTCAGCCGCTTTGCGTATGCGCTTCGCATCATAAATCGCAAGCACAGCGATTGCGAGCGACACGGTCGAGCCATTGATCAACGCAGACGCATCTTTCGCGTGCAAAGTGAAATCAGGCTCGAGCCCCGCTTTCTTGATGGCATCACGCGCGGGCATGCGTTTGCCCTTGTAAATGATCTCGGCTTCCGGAAAGCCGCAAAGCGCACCCGACATATGGGCAAGCGGCGCTAGATCGCCAGAAGCCCCCACAGAGCCCTTCGCCGGAATAACGGGGATCAAGCCCTTGTTCAAAAAGTCGAGAAGGCGATCAACCACTTCAACGCGTGGGCCGGAATAATTTGACGCAAACGCATTGGCGCGCAGCAACATTGTTGCACGGACAATATCTTCATCAAGCGGCTCCCCGATACCGGTCGCGTGGGCGTAAATCGATTTTGTCTGATAGGCCGCCATATCGGACATCAACACGCGTTGATCTTTGAAAAGACCAACACCGGTATTGAAGGAATACATGAGCGGCGCATCATCATTCATCCATTCTTTATCGATGAAGGCGCGAGTGGCCGCGATGCGTTCACGCGCTTTCGGCGAGAGAGCGGCCTTCTCATAACGACCATTGGTGCCAAGGCGCGCCACTCTCACGACACCGTCTATTGTCAATTTTGCGCCATCAATCGTAACCGTCATACGCGTATCCTCAAAGCTGGGTCTTCAGTAAGATCTAATTCTACGGGAAATTGGACAAACTCGAAACATGAATACTTGGACTATTTCGTAGCCACTCGGCGAGCAATCGCCGCATTAATGTCATTGGCAGCATCGTCCGCGCTCAGATATCGATTATCGAGATTGCGATAGGCTAAAATCAAGGACATCCAAAGCTCTTCATCCGCCTTGCCTTTGACCAATCCATATTTTGCAGCAACCCGATAGATTCGCTTAACGGCTCCCTCACGAGTCAAAGAGCCATCGACAATCATTTGATTAACGGTCGTCAATTCAGCCGTGAAAGCTGAGGAATTGGGATCGCGGACCGCAACAGGTGGCAATTGAATTCCGGCCGTTACTCCGGTTGCATCGACAGCAAAACCCGAAAATGAGTCGCTATACGCAGGTGGCGGCAAAATGGGGGCTTCTGTCGGCGCCTGCACTTTAGCTTCCTTTGGCGCGATCTTTTGCACTTCGGCATTCGGGGGCGGGCTGGCCGCCGCGACCGCATTTTCCGACGGCTGAAGCACCTGACAGCCCGCCGTTAAGGTACTTACGAGCAAAAAAGCAATTGTTTTACGCATCACGAGAGACCTCCAAGTCCAAAATGCCCAAATCGGCACGATCTATGCAAATGGACGCATGAATATCTGGGCCCTGCGGCCTTAATTTTCTGTTGCCCAGACCGTCTTTAGCAATACCGAAACCGAATATAACCTGCGGACCGTCCATCATGACCGCGACCATTATAAACCTAAACGCTGAACGAGCCCAACGCCGTGCCGAAATCGATCGGCAGGAAGAACAGCGCCTGCGCCAAGAAGCTTTAGGCTTTTCAGAGTCGCTTCAGACCGCAATCGAGCGCTTCGGGCTTAATCTGCCGATGATGGCTACCTTATTGATGGCAAAGGCCGTTGATGCGCTTGAGCATGACCAACCGGTTGCGCGGTCTGAGTCAGCTGAATTCGACTCGGCCTCAACCATCCTAAAGGCCATCCTGAAGGCGCGCTCAGCAGCGCGCGCAAAAGCGACATCAGATGCTGTTCGAATTTTGAATATGCCGAACGGCGCCTAGAGATCAGCGGCGTTCATTAAGCCAATCAAGCATCCCGCGTGCAGCCGTTATGCCGGATGAAAAACATGCCTGGAGAAGATAGCCGCCCGTTGGAGCATCCCAATCAATCATTTCGCCTGCGGTGAAGATACCTGGTTTCTTCTTTAGCATCATTCGCTCATCAATTTCTGTGCGCTTGATCCCGCCCGCCGTTGAAATCGCACGATCCAAACCGCCAAGACCTGAAACGATCAGAGAACATGATTTTATGGCACGGGCTAAGCTTTCAGGCTCGTCTGATAAGGACTTTTGGTGTTGCAAAGCAGACTCACGCAAAAGTGCAATCGAAAGCGGATCAAGACCAATCGTCCTTGAAAGATAACTCGACAAGCTTTTCTTGCCTCGCTTTTGCGCTAATCGAGACATAATCTGTTCGATTGTTAAATCACGCCGAAGATCAAGAAAAATCTCAACGTCATTTTGTTGCTCAAGAACACGGCGCAATTCTGGGCCAAGCGCATAAATAGCGCCCCCCTCGATTCCGCCCTTCGTTATTGTAGCTTCGCCATGTGACTGCACAGAGCCGCATCGAACAATAAGTCTTTTCAAGGGTACGCCAGCAAAGCGGCTGATAAAATGATCAGACCATTTGATTAGACCGCCGACATTTGATGATCGAAGCGGTACGATATCCACGTTAATGGAATTCAAAATTGAAACCCAAGACGCGTTTGATCCCAATTTGGGCCAACTCGCACCACCTAATGCCAAAAGGACAGCATCGGATTTTATAAAAACCGACTTACCCATTGATTGTGTGAAATGAAGTGCACCTTTGTCATTAAACCCTTGCCAATCATGGTTCATATAAAAGGTAACGCCATTGGATCTCAGGCGCGCAAGCCATGCCCGCAATAAGGGTGATGCTTTAAAGCTTTTTGGGAAAACTCTTCCACTCGAACCCGTAAAGACCGGTTCGCCCAACAATGCGGACCAGTTTTGAAGCTCATCCGGTGAGAAAGATTGAATAAGCGGCGCCATCCAACCTGACGCAGCACCATATCTCGACACGAAATCTGGCATATCTTCAGAATGCGTGAGATTTAGACCACCTCGACCCGCCATCAAAAACTTGCGTCCGGGTGTCGGCATCCGGTCATATATGGCCACACGGCAGCCCGCCTCGGAAAGACGTTCCGCAGCGATTAAACCTGCGGGACCCGCGCCAATAATACAGCAAGAAAAATCCGCTTTAAGTGTCATGAGCTCGACCTTGACCGGCAACGACGTTCTAGCGGGCACGTCCCGATCTGGCAAAATCACGCAGCGGTGAGAAATTGGGCGGGGTTACCCCCGCCCAATAGAACTTAGCCAATCTTGAGATTCTCAGCCGAGGTCCGGCCACGATTTTCAACCAGCTCGTAGCTGACCTGCTGCCCTTCGGCGAGGCCTGATAGTCCGGCACGCTCTACCGCACTAATATGGACAAACACGTCCTTGCCACCATTGGCCGGTTGAATAAATCCGAAACCCTTTTCCGAATTGAACCACTTGACGGTGCCTTTTTGCATCGTCGTCTCCTTAAGTCTTAGTGCCAAAAATGAACAGCCGCGGCCCCGATTAGGGCAACGGTCGCTCCACAAAACGAATTCAGGGATTGCCGAATAACGATGACGCCGACGAAAGAGCCAGCGGCCGGAAAAGCCAAATCTCGATTGCTGAGCCAATCCATAGAACACTTCAGGGAAAACGCAAGACAGACGTAAAACTTCGGATTGGGGCCATTCCGGAACCTAGCCCCTTTGAAGCGCCTTGCGCACCGCCGACCAATTCGACATACCCCACAGATTAACCAAACAAACAAAGCGCCCATGGCCCCGCCTCTCCTCTTTCTCAAAGACATCCGCCTCACTTTTGGCGGCACGCCGCTTCTTGAAGGCGCCGATCTATCGATTGGGGCGGGTGAGCGGCTTTGTCTGGTCGGCCGCAATGGCTCGGGCAAATCAACTTTGCTCAAAATCGCCGCTGGTCTGATTGAGTCCGATCACGGTGAACGCTTCATTCAGCCGGGCGCAACATGGCGCTATCTGCCGCAAGAGCCCGATCTGACCACTTTCGCTTCAACACTCGCTTATGTCGAAGCGGGATTAGCACCAGGCGATGATGTCTATCGCGCGCACTATCTTCTCGAAGCGCTCGGGCTCACAGGCGAAGAAAATACAAAGACGCTCTCCGGCGGTGAAGCACGACGCGCGGCACTTGCGCGCGTGCTCGCGCCCGAACCTGACATTCTGATGCTTGATGAGCCAACCAATCATCTCGATCTTCCCGCGATCGAATGGCTTGAAAGCGAATTGAAGAGTCTCAAATCAGCCCTCGTTCTGATAAGCCATGACCGCCGCTTTCTTGAAAATCTTTCGCGCGCCACCGTCTGGCTTGATCGCGGCGTAACCCGCCGTCTTGAAAAAGGCTTCGGCGATTTCGAAGCCTGGCGCGATACGGTTCTTGAAGAAGAAGAACGCGAACGCCATAAGCTTGATCGTCAAATCGTGCGCGAAGAACATTGGGTGCGTTATGGCGTTACCGCGCGCCGCAAACGCAATGTGCGCCGCATGGCCGACCTTGCCGCACTTCGACAAAAGCGCAACGACGCGCGCGGGCCACAAGGCGGCGTGAAGCTCGAAGCGGCCGATGCTGACCTCTCCGGAACACTTGTGATCGAAGCGGAAAAAATCTCGTTGAGCTTTGGTGACAAGCCGATCGTCAAAGATTTTTCAACACGCATCCTGCGTGGTGACCGCGTAGGTCTTGTGGGCGCGAATGGCGCTGGCAAGACAACGCTTTTGAATCTGTTGATGGGCAAACTCCAGCCCGATCAGGGGCGCATCAAGCGCGGCACCAATATCGCGATGACAACGCTCGAACAAAAGCGCGACAGTCTTGATCCGACGATGTCTCTTGCTGACACCCTAGCCGGTGGCGCGGGTGATCGCATTGTTGTGAATGGCGAAAATCGTCATGTCGTTTCTTATATGAAAGATTTTCTCTTCTCGCCCGAGCAAGCGCGCACGCCTGTGGGCACACTATCAGGCGGAGAACGCGCACGGCTATTGCTTGCCCTTGCACTCGCTAATCCGTCTAATCTCCTCATTCTCGATGAACCAACGAATGATCTGGACCTCGAGACGCTTGATCTTCTCGAAGAAATGCTTGGTGATTATCAAGGCACGCTGATTGTCGTGAGCCATGACCGTGATTTTCTCGACCGCGTTGCAACGGCGATTATTGTGGCCGAGGGACATGGCGTCTGGCTCGATTATGCCGGCGGTTATACAGATATGGTTGTGCAGCGCGGGCGCGGTGTTGACGCTCGTGTGAGTGAACCATCGAAAGCATCGCAGAAAACACGAGAGACAAGTGCAGCGCGTGAAACGGCAGCCGCGCCCGAAAAGCGTAAATTATCCTTCAATGAAAAGCGTCTGCTGGAAACGCTACCTGAACGCATCGACGCGCTCGGCCGCGACATTGAGAAATTGAAAGCCGTTCTCGCGGATCCTGAACTCTATACGCGTGACCGTGCCCGCTTTGATAAAGCAAGCGAGCTCTTAACGCGTGCGGAAGACGAGCGCCAACGCAGTGAGACCCAGTGGCTCGAACTTGAAATGCTGCGCGAAGAGCTTGAGGCTTAACAGAAGCATTTTGCGATTAAGTGGGCACCGGTTAATCGAAACAAAATGCGTCAAAAATCCTTAACGCGCCAATCTTGTTTCTACTTAATCGGCCGAA
>CANGPA010000097.1 GCA_947455645.1 Hyphomicrobiales bacterium
CGCGTGATCCAAATCGGTATTCGTGGTGGTGCGGAATATCTTTGGGAATTTTCTTATGAGAGCGGCATGACGGTTATTCATGGCGAAGAGATTCCGAAGCTGGGCATTGAAGCGATTATTCAAAAGGCGCGCGCTGTTGCTGGCAATGGTCCTGTTTATGTGACCTTTGATATCGATAGTCTCGATCCGGCTTTTGCGCCGGGAACCGGCACGCCAGAAGTGGGCGGGCTCACAACGCGTGAGGCTTTGGAAATTTTGCGCGGCCTCAAAGGGCTTGATGTTGTCGGTGCGGATATTGTCGAAGTCGCCCCGCAATATGATGCAACGACCAACACGGCACAGGCGGGCGCACAAGTGATGTTCACATTGTTGAGCCTTGTTGATATCGCGATTGAAGAGAGACGGAAGAAATAGGGTTTAGGGTGTAGGGTGTAGGGTGTAGAAGGCGTTATCACTTAATCCGGCAAAGAAAGTCGTGGTAATGGCACGGTCTTCAGCGAACTCTTATCGTGACCTTATCGTTTGGCAAAAATCGATGGATTTGGTTGTATCCTGCTATCAATTAACCAAGCTCCTCCCCCGGGAAGAGATCTACGGCTTGTCTTCACAAATTCGAAGAGCAGCCGTATCAATTCCATCAAATATTGCTGAAGGCTATGGCCGAGAATCTCGTAATTCTTACATTCATTTTTTAAGCATTTCACAAGGCTCATTGAAAGAACTTGAAACTGATTTAATCCTTTGTCATCGACTCCAATTTGTTGAACAATCAAAGATTGATGGCGTGCTAACCCAATGCGATGAAGTGGGACGGATATTGAATGTCATGATCACGAAACTTCAGCAGGAAGCGTCTTAAGCCCTACACCCTACACCCTAAACCCTAATCAGAGCCCCACAATGTCCAACACACCTAAACTGTTCACGCCTTTGAAAATTGGTCCCGTTACCGCCCCAAACCGCATCGCGGTGGCGCCGATGTGCCAATACACGGCTGATGATGGCTCGATGACCGATTGGCATCTCCAGCATCTCATGACTCTCGGCATGTCGGGCGCCGGCCTTGTGATGATTGAAGCAACAGGCGTTGAACGGCGCGGACGTATCTCGCATGGCTGCGTCGGCCTTTATTCGGATGCGAATGAGCGCGCGATGGCGCGTGTGCTGGCAGCTGCGCGCGCGGTGCAATTACCGGGCACTTTGTTTGGTATTCAGTTGCAACATGCGGGTCGTAAAGCCTCATCGCAACGTCCATGGGAAAGCGGTGGCGCCTTAAAGGCTGATCAAGATCCTTGGCAGACGGTGAGTGCCTCGGCAAAAGCCTTTGGTCTGAATTGGCATACACCCGAAGCGCTTGATGAGGCAGGTATCGCGCGGACCATTGAAGCCTTTGTGCAAGCGGCGAAGCGATCCGTGCGTTTGGGACTCGATGTGATCGAATTACACATGACGCATGGCTATTTGGTGCATCAGTTTTTCTCGCCGCTCTCAAACACACGCACCGACAATTATGGCGGCTCGCTTGAGAACCGCATGCGCTTTGGCATTGAATTGATGCGGGCAGTTTACGCCGCTGTACCTAAAACGGTGGCTGTGGGCGTGCGCATCGCTGCGAGTGACTGGGTTGAAGGCGGTGTCACTGTTGATGAGGCAGTGACCTTGACCGCGAAACTGAAAGAGCAGGGCGCTGCCTATGCGTGTGTGAGTTCGGGCGGACTTGATCCGGCGGCAAAGATAACAGTCGGCCCTGGTTATCAAGTTGGTTTTGCTGATGAGATCAAAAAGAAGACCGGCATCACCACGCGCGCGGTTGGCATGATTGTTTCGCCCGAACAGGCGGAAGAGATTCTCGTCAAGGGGCAGGCCGATCAAATCGCTCTTGCGCGCGCTTTTCTTGATAATCCGCGTTGGGGCTGGCACGCGGCCGATGCGCTAGGCGTCGATCTGCATCGCCCCCCGCAATATGACCGCGCGCGCAAAGCGCTCTGGCCGGGGCAGGCTCTGAAATAGGTAGGGCAATCTGCTCATGCCGCGCCTTTGAAAAGCGCAGTTCTATCGACGGCTCTCGCGTGAAAATAACTTGTGAATATGGCTGTGGATCGATTGTTGATAGGCTGTGGGAAAGCGGTGGTGTTTTGGTGGACGGTCTGGGGATACAGATCAAGAAAAAGTGCGGCGATCACTCATCCATCCGGCCAGAATTGCGATTTTGAGGCGCCTGTTGGGTGCACTGTTCACCGTCTCTCGGCGCATCAGGACACCATGGCGCAGGTCGGGTTGCCCCGTTAGAAAGGGTGAGCGGTTGATGAAACCGGTTTTTAGAAGCGCGGCAAGGCCCGGTCGGGACGCCAACGGCATGATTCCCGCCTCATTTGGCGCTCCGATGGCCGAGATACCGTCATAGAGCCCTCTCATCCAATCGCCCCCCGGAACAAGGCCGGCTGTGACGATGAAACACCATTCGGAGCGGGCGAATTTTGAGGCCTCGGCCAGCAAAGCATAGCGTGTGCCTTGGGCAATCAAACGGGTAGCACCCGCGGCATCAGCGAGCGCATCGGTTTCTGAATTTTCGGGTCCCACAATGATCGCGTCGCGCAAGATGCCTTCAGCAACGCCTTCCACCAAAGCGGCCAATGTGTCGATGAGCGACGGCTCTTGTGCTGTCGAGGGTAAAAGCACCGAAATCATGCATTTGCGCATAGCATGGGCCAGTTGCGTTTTCCTGCTGAAACTTGAGGCAAAGGACGCTCGGAGAGGCTCTCGGGACTTGATCGCATCATGGAATTCTGATGTTCTCTAAATGTTCTTGAATCGGGGGATAGGATGGCGCGCGTCGATGAGCGGCAGCCGGTCATTGATCGTTTGGCGGCAACGGGCGTCGATGATGATCGACGGCGCGGCCGCGGGGCTGTGACCAATCCATCGGGGCGCTATGAACCGATAGCGCGGGTTGATGAAGATGATGGGTGGGGCTCGGCAGGCGCGCTCGCGCCATTCAAAACTCATGTGACACTTGAAACACCGCGCAGCATCATTTCACGCAATGAGTCTCCCGATATTCCCTTTGATCGATCGATCAATCCCTATCGCGGCTGTGAACATGGGTGCATTTATTGTTTCGCGCGGCCGACCCACGCTTATATGGGCCTTTCGCCAGGGCTTGATTTTGAATCGCATCTCTTTGCGAAGAGCAATGCGGCCGAGCTTTTGGAACGCGAATTATCGGTTAAGGGATATAAGCCTGCGATGATGGCGCTTGGCACCAATACCGATCCCTATCAGCCGATTGAACGTGAGCATAAGATCATGCGCGGCATTTTGGAGGTATTGGCGCGGTTTAATCACCCTGTTGGTATTGTTACAAAATCGGCACTCGTTTTGCGCGATGTCGATATTCTTGCCCCGATGGCGGCAAAAGGGTTGACGAAAGTCTATCTCTCTGTAACGACGCTTGATCCGGATTTGGCGCGACGCATGGAGCCGCGTGCTTCAACGCCAGCCAAAAGGCTTGATGCGGTGCGGCAGTTGCATGCGGCCGGTATTCCGGCAGGCGTGATGGTTGCACCAATTATTCCCGCGCTGAACGATCATGAAATAGAACGTATTCTTGAGGCGGCTGCAGCGGCTCGTGCGAGCGATGTCAATTATATCTTTCTGCGGTTGCCGCATGAATTGAAGGACTTATTTCGTGAATGGCTGCATGATCATTATCCCGGCAAACTCAACCATGTGATGAGTTTGGTGAAAGACGCCCATGGTGGCGCTGATTATCGCGCGCGCTTTGGAGAGCGCATGAAGGGTGATGGCGTTTATGCGGCGTTGATCGCACAGCGGTTCAAGGTTGCCACTGAGCGTCTCGGACTTAATCGCGAGCGCCAAAAGTTGCGAACCGATTTGTTCAAAGTCCCTGCAAAGCGGGGTGATCAGTTGGCCCTGTTTTGATGATCCGCGCGGTAACGAAACAAATAGGGCCTGATTTTTCTCGTGAATCTGAATTGATTGCACAAGGTTTCGGGCCTGTCGCGGGGGTTGACGAAGCGGGGCGGGGACCCTTGGCGGGCCCTGTTGTCGTGGCCGCTTGTATTCTTGAGTCTGAGGCCATTCCTGAAGGGCTCAATGATTCAAAAAAGCTAACAGCACGCAAACGCGAGACGCTGTTTGAACAGATTCTGGAAACCGCCTGTTGTTCGATTGTATCGGTGTCGGCGACGCGGATTGATGCGATCAATATCCGGGCAGCGACACTGAGTGGGATGGTTCAAGCGGTTTATGCACTGTCACACACACCGGGTGCCGTTTTGGTTGATGGTCGCGATTTGCCCGATTTATCCATGAAAGGAGCAGCCGTCATCAAAGGCGATGCGTTATCCTTATCGATCGCAGCAGCTTCAATTCTTGCAAAGGTCACGCGTGACCGGATGATGACACGCGCTGCCAAATTTTGGCCCGGTTATGGTTTTGAGACGCATATGGGCTATGGAACGGCTGCTCATCTCGCAGAACTTGCAAAATATGGTGCTTCGCCTCTTCATCGCATGAGCTTTGCGCCGCTTAAAGAGACGAAGACGTTAACAAAGCGGTAACCATAAGACGAGGTTATTGGAGAAGATTCAATCTTGTTCAATCGCTAAACCGCTTCTTTACCCTAATCACCCTACCGTCCGCGACATCTGATCGAGGATAGTGGGTTTTATGGCGTCATCGCGTTCAAATACAGCCGCTCGTGTGGTTATTCCGTCAGCGCGTCGTCTCGCGCGTGTGCCGACACAGCCTCTGCTTCCCGTTGAGGATTTCCGTAACCGGATTTTGCGCGGCGATTGTATTGAGCAATTAAAATCGCTTCCCAATGCCAGCGTCGATCTCGTTTTTGCCGATCCACCCTATAATCTGCAGCTTGAGGGCGCGCTCAACCGTCCTGATCAGTCGCTGGTCGATGCGGTCGATGATGATTGGGATAAATTTTCGAGCTTTGCGGATTATGATGCCTTCACCAAGGCATGGCTCACGGAAGCGCAACGCGTGATGAAGCCGAATGCCACGCTGTGGGTGATTGGCTCTTATCATAACATTTTCCGTGTTGGTGCGATCATGCAGGATCTGGGCTTTTGGATTCTGAATGATGTGATTTGGCGCAAGGCCAATCCGATGCCGAATTTCCGCGGTCGCCGCTTTACCAATGCGCATGAGACCATGATCTGGGCGTCACGTAATGCGTCATCAAAAGGATATACGTTTCACTATGACGCGCTCAAAGCGGCGAATGAAGATACACAAGTCCGCTCCGATTGGTATCTGCCGCTCTGCACGGGTGGCGAACGTCTAAAAAATTCCAAAGGCAGCAAAGTTCACCCGACGCAAAAGCCGGAACAACTTCTCACCCGTGTTATCCTGTCGTCATCGAATCCGGGCGATGTGATTCTCGATCCGTTTTTTGGTACCGGCACAACGGGCGCTACAGCGAAACGTCTCGGCCGCCATTTCATCGGCATTGAACGCGACGCTGACTATGCCAATGCGGCCAGCGCGCGTATCGCCGCTGTTGAACCTTTAGACGATACTTCATTGGTAATCGCGCCAACGAAGCGCAGCGAGCCGCGTATTCCGTTTAGCGCGCTGATCGAAGCCGGCCTTATTGCGCCGGGCGTTGAGTTGGTGGATGCCAAGCGGCGCTTTCGCGCAAAGATTAAAGCGGATGGCTCGCTGGTACTCGGACCTGCCACAGGTTCGATTCATAAAATCGGGGCTTTGGCACAAGGTTTACCGGCGTGTAACGGCTGGTCGTTCTGGCATATTGAGAAGGGCGATGACTTGATCGTGATCGATACGCTCCGGCAGGATATTCGCGCCTCTATGCCTGCGGATTGAGATGGATTATTCGCGATCCGATCATAGTCTTGATCTTGATCCCCGCGATCCGACATTTTTTAACAATCCCTATCCCGCCTATCACGCCATAAGGCAGCGCTCTCCGGTATTCTTTTGGAAGCAATATGGCATGTGGTGCTTTGCTTCCCATGCTGATGTGACAGCGTTGTTCCGCGATAAGCGGTTTGGACGGCAAGTTTTACATGTGGCTACGAGTGAGGAATTGGGGTGGCCCGCGATGCCATCTCACGTCAAGCCATTTTATGATGTCGAAGACCATTCGCTCCTCTCTCTTGAACCGCCTGATCACACGCGACTTCGTACATTGATCAATCGCGCCTTTGTTTCGCGGCAAGTGGAACGTTTAGCGTCGCGCATCGAAAAACTCGCGCATGAGTTAATCGATGGCTTTGAGTCTCAAGGCCGTGTCGAACTTTTAGAGGCTTTTGCAACACCTATTCCCGTGATTGTCATTGCGGAACTCCTCGGTGTTCCCCCATCTATGGCGCCTCAACTTCTTGAGTGGTCGCATAAGATGGTGGCGATGTATCAATTTGGGCGTAGCCGTGAGGCGGAAGATTTAGCCGTAAAGGCGACGCAAGAATTTGTGGCGTATCTCAAAGCCTATATCGCCGAGTGTCGGAATAAGCCTGCCGATGATTTGATGAGTCATTTGATCGCGGCTGAAACTGAAGGCATGAAGCTCACTGAAGACGAGCTTGTTTCAACTTGTATCTTGGTTTTGAACGCGGGCCATGAAGCGACGGTGCA
>CANGPA010000098.1 GCA_947455645.1 Hyphomicrobiales bacterium
GACGGATCGCGCATGCCCTTATGCGCCACGCGGATGCCGCCAAATGAAATCGAGAGCTTGTCGCGATCAGCCGGTTCACCGGCTTTACCAACAGCGGCAACAACGCGGCCCCAATTTGCATCTTCACCGGCAATCGCCGTTTTAAGAAGCGGCGAGTCAGCTACAGAGCGTGCGATTTTCTTGGCCGATGCCGCACTCTTCGCGCCCGCGACGGTTACAGCTACGAAATGACGTGCGCCTTCACCATCGCGCACAACTTGATAAGCAAGATCAAGTAGAACCTCATCAAGCGCCGCTTTGAACTGCTTTAAGCGTTTGTCATTGGCCGCTTTGATTTTTGGCGCGCCGTGCTTTGCAGCGGCCCCGGTCGCAAAGAGTATGACCGTGTCTGATGTTGAGGTGTCGCTATCAACCGTAATCGCGTTGAAGCTCGTTTCGGAGCCTTTCGACAGAAGCGTTTTCAACGCGGCCGCGCCGATAGGTGCATCGGTGAAAATGAAGGACAGCATCGTCGCCATATCGGGGGCGATCATGCCAGCGCCTTTGGCAATGCCGTTGATGGTCACTTCGATGCCATCAATTTTTGCGGTGGCGGTGGCGAGTTTCGGATAGGTATCGGTGGTCATGATCGCCCGCGCCGCATCCATCCACGGACCAGCCTTTAGATTTTTGGCTGCCTTTTGCAGTGGGCCATCAAATTTTTTTGCGTCGAGCGGTTCGCCGATTACGCCGGTCGAGGCCAGTGCGATTTCCTTGGGCTTGCAGCCGAGCGCCGTGGCGGCGATTTCGGCGGTTTTCTTGACCGTGTCCTTGCCGGCTTTGCCGGTGAAGGCATTGGCGTTGCCTGAATTGACGACAAGGCCACGGGCTTTGCCTGATTTTAGCGCGTCACGGCACCAATCGACGGGGGCGGAGGGGCATTTGGACTTAGTATAGACGCCGGCTGCCTCAGTCCCCTTGGCCAAAGCCACGAGCAAAACATCTGTCCGGCCTTGGTATTTGATGCCGGCAGCGCTCGTCGCGAAGCTTACCCCCTCAATCGCCGGCAATTCGGCATAGGTTTTGGGGGCAAGGGGCGAAATGGCTGTCGACATCGAAGGCTCCGACGGGAGTGAGTTCCTTACTGGGCAGGGGCCGCGGGTGGCGCGTCGAGCCGCTCAACCTTACCGGCTGCCCGCAACGCCATAATCACGTCCTGCTGGCTTTTCCGATACATGAATTGTTCGATTTGGTCCTTCACCTCTTCGAATTTCGGCACTTGTTTGTCGCGTTTGTCCTCAACTTTGATGATATGGAAGCCGAATTGGCTCTTCACGGGCTCCGAAACCTGGCCCGGCTCCATGGCAAAGGCTGCAGCAGAAAACTCGGGCACCATCCGCTCCTTGGTAAAATAGCCCAAATCGCCACCTTCTTTGCCTGAACCGGGGTCTTTTGAGAGTTCTCCGGCCAATTTGGCGAAATCCTCGCCAGCCTTAAGGCGTTTGACGATGTCTTTGGCCTGATCTTCGGTTTCAACCAGAATGTGGCGGGCGCGGACTTCTTGCTCCGGCTTCAAATTCTTGACCGTTTCGGCATAAAGCGCCTTCATTGCGTCTTCGGTGACCGATTTTTTGGCCTCCGAGGCGAGATAGTCATCAAAAAGGATCCGATCAGACTGGTAGGCGAGGCGGCGCTTGAAATCATCGCTGCCATCGAGCTTGGCACTTTTTGCGGCCTTCGCACCCAATTTGAGGTCAGATAGATAGGTAATGGCATATTCCCGGCGCTGAGCCTCCGGAATCTGGGCGATCGATTCACCGAGTTCGGCCAACGCGAGTGTAATATCGGCTTCTGTAATGGGCGCGCCATCCACTTTGGCGACGATTTTGTCCGGCTGGGCCTGCTGGGCAGAAGCTGGCATGACCGCCAGGCTCAGGAGCCCGCATACCAAAAGGGCCAGTCGGAACAAAGGGGTCTTGGAAGTCATAAGGGAATCCTTTTCATGGATGTGGCCGATTTGCGCCGAGGCAAGGAGTGGCGGAAGTCGCGCGCCGTTGCAAGCAATCCGGCGCGAGACTTTGAAAATTTTTATGAGGCACCCTATTTAAGCGGAGGCTTCTCTGGACTTTGCCTTGCGTCGGCCCCAAAAGGGCGACGCGGACAGGCGCCGAGGGCGGCGGATTACGTCCCACGGCGACGGGTGGTTGGTTTCATCGGGCGCCGCGTTCTTTCAGATCAGGAATAGGGTTTGCGATGTTCGGCGCACTCGCCAAGAAAATTTTCGGTTCAGCCAATGATCGGCGGTTGAAAACCTTTACTCCTCGCGTTCAGGCGATCCAGGCCCTTGAGGCCGAAGTGGCGTCGCTGACGGACGAGGCGTTGCGCGCGCGCACTGAAGCGTTCCGCGCGGAGCTGGCCGCAGGCAAGACGCTCGACGACATTTTGGCGCTGGCATTCGCAACCGTGCGCGAAGCCGCCAAGCGTGTGCTTGGCCAGCGGCATTTTGATGTGCAGATGATCGGCGGCATGGTGTTGCATGAAGGCTCGATCGCCGAAATGAAAACCGGCGAAGGTAAAACGCTGGTTGCAACGCTTGCCACCTATCTCAATGCGCTCTCTGGCAAGGGCGTGCATGTGGTAACGGTGAATGATTATCTCGCTCGCCGCGATGCGGAATGGATGGGACAAGTCTATCGCTTTTTGGGCTTGACCGTTGGGACCATTGTGCATGGTCTTGATGATGCCGAGCGCAAGGCAGCCTATGCCTGCGATATTACCTATGGCACCAATAATGAATTTGGATTCGACTACCTGCGCGACAATATGAAATATGATCTCGCGCAGATGGTACAGCGCGGTCATAATTTTGCGATTGTGGACGAAGTCGATTCCATTCTCGTTGACGAAGCGCGGACGCCGTTAATTATTTCCGGTCCGCTGGATGACCGCTCGGAACTCTACAATTCAATTGATGTAATCATTCCAAGATTGACCCGCGAGCATTATGATCTTGACGAGAAGCAACGCTCCGTTTCGCTTACCGAGGAGGGTAATGAGCGGATTGAGGAATTGCTCGCAGAAGTGGGTCTTTTGAAAGAAGGCTCATTGTATGATTCTGCGAATGCAACTTTGGTTCATCACGTCAATCAGGCTCTACGCGCGCACACTTTGTTTCAGCGCGATAAGGACTACATTGTTCGTAACGATGAAGTAGTCATCATTGACGAATTTACTGGTCGTATGATGCCAGGCCGCCGCTATTCGGAAGGATTGCATCAGGCGCTCGAAGCTAAAGAACATGTCAAGGTACAGCCTGAAAATCAGACGCTCGCCTCGATCACCTTTCAGAATTATTTCCGTCTTTATGACAAGCTCGCCGGTATGACGGGAACGGCAGCGACAGAAGCCGACGAATTTATGGATATATACGGTTTGGATGTGGTCGAGATACCGACCAACATTCCCGTGAAGCGTCTTGATGAGGATGACGAAGTCTTTCGCACTGAGGCCGAGAAACATCGCGCGATTATTCGTGAGATTGATGAGGCTGTTAGCAAGGGCCAGCCCATCCTCGTTGGCACCACATCCATTGAAAAATCAGAAGTGCTTGGCGAATTGCTGAGCAAGCACGGTTTTAAAATCATTGATTTCACCGACCCCAAAGCCATGCTGCCAATTTATGAGGCGGCGAAGAATGGCAATCCTGCCAAGCGCTTTGCTATTTTGAATGCACGTTTCCATGAACAAGAAGCCTATATTGTTGCACAAGCCGGCGTTCCGGGTGCTGTAACAATCGCAACCAATATGGCGGGGCGCGGCACGGATATTCAGCTCGGTGGCAATATCGCGATGCGTATTCGTCATGAGCTTGTCGATATGGACGCCGGCTCCGCGCGTGATGAGGCAGAAGCCGCTATTCGCGCCGAAGTAGCAGTGCTCAAAGAAAAAGCGCTCCAAGCGGGTGGGCTTTATGTCGTAGGCACAGAACGGCATGAAAGTCGCCGCATCGATAATCAATTGCGTGGCCGCTCGGGTCGTCAAGGTGATCCGGGCCGTTCGAAATTCTATCTGTCCCTGCAAGATGATCTGATGCGCATTTTCGGATCGGACCGCATGGATGGTATGTTACAAAAACTTGGCCTTAAAGAAGACGAAGCGATCATCCATCCGTGGATCAATAAGGCGATTGAAAAGGCGCAACAAAAAGTTGAGGCGCGCAATTTCGACATCCGCAAAAACATATTGAAATATGATGATGTGATGAACGACCAGCGCAAGGTCGTGTTCGAACAGCGCCGCGAATTCATGGCCGAAGACAGCGTAAGGGCAACGATCGATGAAATGCGCCACGCCTTGATCGATGATCTTGTTGCGCGGCATATTCCGGAAGGTGCCTATCCCGAGCAATGGGATGTGCCCGGTCTTGAAGAAGGCGTGACCCGCACGCTTGGCATCCAACTGCCGGTGGCAGAGTGGGCCAAGGAGGAGGGTATTGCGGATGAAGAGTTGCGTGAGCGCTTGCGCCATGCCGCAGATGATTCCTATCAACGCCGCATTGAGAAAAATACTCCCGATGTGATGACCTATGTTGAAAAACAGGTGTTGCTCCAGACACTTGATCATCTTTGGCGTGAGCATCTCGTTACACTTGACCATTTGCGCCAAGTGATTGGGTGGCGGGGCTACGCGCAGCGTGATCCACTCAATGAATATAAGAGCGAAGCCTTTGAGCTCTTTAATGGCTTGATCACGCATCTGCGTGAACAGGTGACCGGACAGATGATGCGGATCGAAGTGATGTTCCAGGCACCACCACCGCCTGTACCGCCGATGATGGAAACGATTCATCTTGATCCGCAAACCGGTGAGAATGAAGAGGCGCGGCCGCAATCCGCATCAAGTATCGCATCGGCACGCGATCCTGCAAACCCTTCGACCTGGGGCCGCATCGGTCGCAATGAGCCATGCCCCTGCGGTTCTGGGAAAAAATACAAGCACTGTCACGGCATTGATGCGTGATGGTTTTTAATTGAGCGGTGTGCAGTATTGCGCCGAACCCTTTGCACGCGGATTGATCGTCTAAATCACAATAAGTCTATTTCTAAAATAAATTGACAGTATTACGATAAGTGCTAATTCGAAAACAATTAAGTATACTTAACCGGTTTTGAATTTGAAAAAACTATACCAAACAATTGCTGTGGCTCTTGCTGCGCTGCTTCATGTCACGGCTGCGCGCGCGACATGTACAGCGCCCAGCGGCACTTATGTCGGTGTGGGTACCGGCGTGCATTACACATGCAACACTGCGCCCTCTAATGGAAAATGCGCGTCGGGATATGTCGATGATGTGAATTCAATTACATCCTCAATAACATTTTCATCGTCAACTGCCGGGCCAATGAAATGGCGCTTTAAAAAACTCGGTCTTGCCGCCGTCGATATCACTTTCACCCTTCCCAAGATGATCACAACCACAGCCACGAGTCCGTCAACATCCTCATCAACTTATCATTATTTCAATTCGACACTTTGCCGGGGTTACGTTAAGGCAAATGGCGTGTTGGATGACAGTTCTGTTTCAATCGGCGGATCAATCGGCGTCCAGTTTGTCTATGTCAGTTCAGGATCTGGTGCTGTCGTGACGGTCGTTTATGACAGTTCCGATGATTGGAGCAGCGCGACTTATACAATGCGCCTGGAGAAGCCTTAGATAGCGTTCGGTGACTGCTTCTTTTGTTCAACCGATTTTATTTACAGTTTATAACAAATGCCTGACGATGGCGAGCGCGACGTGGGGGCATCTATGAGCAACAATGTTGACCCTAAATTAGCTAATGCAAAATAAGAAAAATTGTTCTCAACTCCTGAACCAATAGTTATTTTGTAGATATTTGAAATTGCAGTCGTGGAGTATGTGATATTTAAACTTGGAAAATCTGTTCCGCTAAGAATTATGGTTGAATTATTTGCAGAGGTGGTTTCAAATTGATTGATGTAATTTTGAACGGTTCCACAACATGTTATTTGGTTTGATCCATAATTAAATTATAACAACGAAAGCGCGCCAATTATTGTCTTTCCGTCGCCCGTATTTGTCTGACGCGCCTTAAATCCGCCAAAGTTAATATTCGCCAAGCAGCTATAGGTGCCACTGAGCGGGTAGCTCGTACCGGCCGCTGATGCGCTCCAAGCCCGAAGAGAAGAGAACATAGCGATTAAAATATACTGACAATATTTTCTC
>CANGPA010000099.1 GCA_947455645.1 Hyphomicrobiales bacterium
CGCCATCAGCGTGAAGTCGGTACCGGTTATTTTGATCTCGTTGCCACAACGATTTCTGCTGGGCGGTCGTCAACCACCGCAATGAGTGAATCAACCGAAACCGCGCAGTTCCATCGCGTCGCGGCGGAGTAATTTAGATAAGGGATAGGGGGTAGGTCTTAGGTCTTAGAAAATACCGACTGCCTAAGCCCTACTGCCTAAGACCATTTAAAATTCTATCTGACCAATCTGTCACTAAAACCAATTTGAGGAGACTCCCATGACCAGAACACGTGTGAAAGAACGCACTGAAGAACTGACAACCGAAATGAATGACGATCAGAAGAGCGCCATTCGTATGCTCGCCAATGATCTTCATCGCTTGAACCAAGCCGTGATGCGCGCGGTCGAAGCGGGCCTCTCCGTCGAGCTGCAGCGCACCGCCCGCCATCACGCCGAAGGCGGCTATTGGGGCGATCTTTTGATGCCGATCGTCGTGAAGCAAAAAGGCGCGTAATTTTTCTGCGCGACCAAGTGACCTAATCGGCGCACTCATACGTAACAATTCACAAATCTGGCTTGTGAATTATGATCAGGCCAAGAAGTGAGAGACATTTGATGGGGAAGCGGCCACTTCGGGGGCCGCTTTTTCTATATTCATGCCGGGTTCGTCAGGGTTTTGTGCAGTGCAATGCACCCCTGCGACAAAGGGAAGCGCTTGGTAATTGACTCGCGGGGGAGGGGTGCTAGTAAACCCCCGTATTCGACGAAAGGACTAAAAAATGACTGCGCACGCGCTCGACACGCGGATGGCCCATGCCATTCGATCATTGGCCATGGATGGGGTTGAAAAGGCCAAATCCGGACATCCCGGTCTCCCCATGGGCGCCGCTGACATTGCGACAGTCCTTTACACCAAGGTTATGAAGTTTGATCCCGCCGATCCGCACTGGGCGGATCGTGACCGTTTCATTCTCTCCGCCGGTCACGGCTCGATGCTCGTTTACGCGCTCCTCTATCTCACGGGCACGCCCGGAATGACGATGGATGAATTGAAGAGCTTCCGCCAATGGGGCTCAAAAACCCCGGGCCATCCGGAAGTGGGCCACACGCCAGGTATTGAAATGACCACCGGCCCGCTCGGCCAGGGTATTTCGACGGCGGTGGGCTTTGCGCTTGCTGAGCGTCATCTCAATGCTGAATTCGGTTCTGATCTTGTCGATCACTATACCTATGTGCTCGCCTCCGATGGCGATCTCATGGAAGGCATTTCACAAGAAGCCATCGCGCTTGCGGGCCATCTCAAACTCAATCGTTTGATCGTGTTGTGGGATGACAATGGCATTTCAATCGATGGTCCATTGTCGATCGCGGACTCTGTTGATCAGCGTAAGCGTTTTGAATCCGCCGGTTGGGCGACCGATGCGGTCGATGGTCATGATCAGGCTGCCATTCTCGCCGCCGTTGAGCGCGCGAAAAAGTCGGATCGTCCCGTAATGATCGCGTGCAAAACCACAATCGGTTTCGGCGCGCCCAAAAAGGCCGGCACGTCGAAGGTTCATGGCGAGCCGCTTGGTGCGGAAGAACTTGCGGCCGCAAAAGCTGCGCTCGGCCTATCGCCCGAATCCTTCCATGTTGATGCCGATGTGCTTGAAGCCTGGCGTTCCAATGCCAAGCCTTCGCAAGCCACGCATGCGGAATGGAAAAAGCGTCTTGCTGCATCGCCCAAGGCGGCTGAATTCGAGCGGCGCATGGGCGGCAAGCCATCACCGAAACTGAAAGACGCGGTTGCCGCTTTGAAGGCCAAACTTGCTGCCGAGCCACAAACGCTCGCCACGCGTAAAGCCTCGGAACTCGCGCTTGAAACGATCACCGATGCGGTGCCGGAACTGGTTTTGGGTTCGGCCGATTTGACGCCGTCAAACAATACGAAAACCAAAAACATCACACCAATGGCGCCCGGTTCTTATTCTGGTCGTTACATCCATTATGGTATTCGCGAACATGGTATGGCCGCGGCGGCCAATGGTATGGCGCTGCATGGCGGCATCATTCCGTCGGATGCGACCTTCATGGTCTTTACCGATTATATGCGTCCGGCCATTCGCTTGGCATCCTTAATGGGTGTGCGCGTCATTCACGTGATGACGCATGACTCGATTGGTCTGGGTGAAGATGGCCCAACCCATCAGCCTGTTGAACATTTGGCGGCCCTGCGCGCCATTCCCAATCTTAACGTGTTCCGTCCCGCCGATGTGGTTGAAACCGCGGAATGCTGGGAAATCGCTTTGGGTGAAACCTGCACGCCAAGCATCCTCGCTCTGACGCGTCAGAATCTGCCGCAATTGCGGTTGGGTGCGGCGAGCGAGAATAAAGCCGCACGCGGTGCTTATGAACTCATGTCTGCCGATGGTGCAGCGGATGTTTCGATTTTCGCTTCGGGCTCCGAAGTGGAAATTGCCGCCGCCGCGCGTGAGCAATTGGCAGCGAAGGGCATCAAGGCGCGTGTTGTATCCGTGCCGAGCTTCGAACTCTTCGCGCGTCAGGATGATGCCTATCGTGCGTCAACCATCGGCCATGCCAAGGTGAATATCGCGATTGAAGCCGGAATTCGTCAGGGTTGGGATGCGATCATCGGCAGCACCGGCCTCTTTGTCGGCATGACCGGCTTTGGTGCCAGCGCGCCTTACAAGGAACTCTACAAGCATTTCGGCATCACCGCCGAAGCGGTTGTTGAAAAAGTATCGCAGCGTCTCGGTTAAGTCGCGCTGTTTTGTGATGTTGGGCCTCTTCGCCGAAGAGGCCTTTTCCGCTGTTATGATTGAAGGAGACGTCTATGACCGTTCGTGTTGCCATTAATGGGTTTGGCCGTATCGGCCGCAATGTGTTGCGTGCGATTATCGAGTCAGGCCGTACCGATATTGAAGTTGTGGCCATCAATGATCTTGGTCCGGTTGAGACCAATGCGCATTTGATGCGGTATGACTCGGTGCATGGCAAATTTCCAGGCACGGTGACGGTCGAAGGCGATACGATCAATGTCGGTCGCGGCCCGATCAAGGTGACCGCCGTGCGTGATCCTGCGCAATTGCCGCATAAGGATCTCGGCGTCGATATCGCACTGGAATGCACGGGCATCTTCACCGCGAAAGACAAGGCTTCAGCCCATTTGACGGCGGGTGCGAAGCGCGTGCTCGTTTCGGCGCCTGCTGATGGCGCGGACCTCACGGTTGTCTTTGGTGTCAATCATCAGAAGCTCACGAAAGATCATCTTGTCGTTTCAAATGCGTCATGCACCACGAATTGCCTCTCGCCCGTCGCGAAAGTGCTGAACGATGTCATCGGCATCGAAAAGGGCATGATGACAACCATTCACTCCTATACGGGCGATCAGCCGACGCTCGATACGATGCATAAGGATTTGTATCGTGGTCGCGCCGCGGCGCTCTCGATGATCCCAACATCAACCGGTGCGGCCAAGGCTGTCGGTCTCGTTCTGCCGGAACTCAACGGCAAGCTCGACGGCTTTGCGATGCGCGTGCCGACACCGAATGTGTCGGTCGTCGATTTGAAATTCATCGCCAAGCGTTCAACGACGAAGGACGAAATCAACGCCGCCATCAAGGCGGCGGCGGATGGTCCGATGAAGGGCATTCTCGGTTACACCACCGCTCCGAATGTCTCGATCGACTTCAATCATGATCCGCATTCCTCGATCTTCCACATGGATCAAACCAAGGTCATGGACGGTACACTTTGCTCGATCCTCACTTGGTATGACAATGAATGGGGCTTCTCGAACCGCATGTCGGACACGGCGGTTGCGATGGGCAAATTGATCTGAGGACGATAGACAATGACCCTCTTCCGCACGCTCGATGATGCATCCATGGCGGGCAAGCGCGTGCTTGTTCGTGTCGATCTCAATGTGCCGATGGAGGAGGGTCGTGTAACGGATGCGACCCGTATCGACCGCATTTTGCCCACCATCCGTGAGATTGCGGATAAAGGCGGCAAGGTAATTTTGCTCGCGCATTTCGGCCGTCCGAAAGGCGTTGATCCGAAAGAGTCATTGAAGCCTGTTGCTGCGGAACTTGCAAAGCGCCTCGGCCGTCCGGTTGGCTTTGGTGAGGATTGCATCGGCGACGCGGCGAAGCACGCTGTCGATGCCATGAAGAATGGCGATATTGTTTGCTTAGAAAATACGCGCTTCCATAAGCAAGAAGAGAAGAACGATCCCGATTTCGTCAAAGCGCTTGCCGCAAATGGCGATCTCTATGTGAATGATGCCTTCTCGGCCGCACATCGCGCGCATGCCTCAACCGAAGGCTTGGCAAACGTGTTGCCGGCCTATGCAGGCCGCACGATGCAGGCGGAAATCGAAGCGCTTGCGAAAGCGCTTGAGCAGCCGGAGCGTCCTGTGCTCGCGGTTGTCGGCGGCGCAAAGGTTTCGACGAAACTCGAGCTGCTCGGCAATCTTGTGAAGCGCGTGAACATTCTCGTGATCGGCGGCGGTATGGCGAATACGTTTTTGGCCGCGCAAGGCAAAGCCGTCGGCAAATCGCTGTGCGAGAAAGATTTGCTCGACACCGCGCGTGATGTGTTGAACGCCGCAAAAGCATCAGGTTGTGAAATTGTGTTGCCGGTCGATGCGACGGTCGCATCCGAGTTCAAAGCGCATGCGGCGAATAAAGTTGTTTCCGTTGATGCGGTAGGCGCGGATGACATGATCCTTGATATCGGCCCACAATCGATCAAGCATGTCGCGGCGAAATTGGCGGAAGCCAAAACGCTTGTGTGGAACGGACCGTTCGGTGCGTTCGAGCTTGAGCCCTTTGATACCGGCACCAATGAAGTCGCGCGTGAAGCCGCACGTCTTACAAAGGCTGGCAAGCTTCTTTCGGTCGCCGGTGGTGGCGATACGGTATCCGCGCTTAATCATGCAGGCGCGGCCGATGCATTTACCTATGTGTCAACCGCAGGTGGCGCGTTCCTGGAATGGCTTGAAGGCAAGCCACTACCGGGCGTTGATGCGTTGAGACGCTGATTTTCAATCAATCAATAATGATCAATTAAAGAGACAAAAAGGGGATTAGGGGATCATGGCACGCATTACAATGAGACAATTGCTCGATCACGCCGCCGAACATGGCTATGGCGTTCCGGCATTCAACATCAATAATATGGAACAGGCGAATGCCATTCTGGCCGCAGCGGATGCCACCGATGCGCCGGTGATCTTGCAAGCCTCGCGCGGCGCGCGGTCTTATGCTCATGATATTATGTTGAAGCATATGATGGATGCGCTCACCGAAATCTATCCGCATATTCCGATTTGCGTGCATCTCGATCACGGCAATAATGCTGCGACCTGCATGACCGCCATTCAGGCGGGTTTCACTTCGGTGATGATGGACGGTTCGCTGAAAGAAGACGGCAAATCCCCGGGCGATTGGGAGTATAATGTCGGCATCACCAAGCGCGTCACTGATATGGCGCATCTCGGTGGTATTTCGGTTGAAGGTGAATTGGGTGTTCTCGGTTCGCTTGAAACAGGCGAAGGCGAGAAGGAAGACGGCCACGGTTTCGAAGGCAAGCTCTCGCATGATCAGCTTTTGACCAATCCGAAAGAAGCCGTTGAATTCGTGCGCGCCACCAAGGTCGATGCGCTCGCCATTGCGATGGGCACATCGCATGGCGCTTACAAATTCACGCGCAAGCCGGATGGTGCGATTTTGGCGATGCATGTGATTGAAGAAATTCATCGCCTTCTGCCCAATACACATCTTGTGATGCATGGGTCATCATCCGTGCCGCAGGATTTGCAAGACATCATCAATGCCTTTGGCGGAAAAATGCCGCAAACATGGGGCGTGCCGGTAGAAGAAATTCAACGTGGCATCAAGAATGGCGTGCGCAAGGTCAATATCGACACCGACAGCCGTATGGCGATGACGGGTCAGGTGCGCAAAGTGCTTGCCGAAAATCCGGGCGAGTTCGATCCGCGCAAATATCTGAAACCCGCAATGGATGCGATGACCAATCTCTGCAAGCAGCGCTTTGAAGAGTTCGGCACCGCAGGCAAAGCCTCGAAAATTGGTCGCGTCCATACGCTTGCCGAAATGGCCAAGCTCTATGCCGCGGGCAAGCTCGATCCGGC
>CANGPA010000100.1 GCA_947455645.1 Hyphomicrobiales bacterium
CACATTTTTATGCGGATAGAGAGCATAAGTCTGAAACACCATCGCAATCTTGCGTTGCGCCGGTTCAAGATCATTCACAACGCGACCGCCAATCGATATCTCCCCTGATGTGAGGGGATCCAATCCGGCAATCAAGCGCAGCAGGGTTGACTTGCCGCAGCCCGAAGGGCCAACCAAAACGACAAACTCACCATCATCAATGTCGAGAGTGATGTCTTTCAAAATCTCGGCAGACCCGTAGGATTTTGAAACCTGTCTGAGGGAGAGCTGCGCCATAATGAACCCTATTTAACAGCGCCTGCTGTCAATCCACTGATCAACTGGCGCGAGAAAATGAGATAGATGAGGAGAACAGGAATAATGGCAACAGAAAGCGCAGCCAAGACGCTATTCCAATCAGTGATATATTGACCGATAAATTGTTGAATGCCGAGTGTGATCGTTTGCGTATCATTGCCCGGTGCTAACAAGAGCGGAAACCATAAATCATTCCAGATCGGGACAACTGTAAATACCGCGACCGTCGCAATCGCAGGGCGCAAGAGCGGCGCAATCACTTGAAAGAAAATCGCAATTTCAGGCACACCGTCACACCGCGCGGCATCTCTTAAATCACGCGGGATCTGACTGATAAATTCGGAGAGAATAAAAATTGCCATCGGCAGACCTTGCGCCGTGTAGACGAGGATTAAAGCCAGCCGTGTATTCACGAGATCAAAGCTGACCATCATATTCAAAATGGAAATCGAGCCAAGTCGGATTGGCACCATAATTCCAATCGATAAAAACAGGGCCAGAACATCCGAGCCCTTAAATCGATACTCAGCAAGTGCCCAAGCCGCCATCGCACCAAAAAGCAAAACAGCGGCCATACTGATGAGCGTGACGCTCATCGAATTAAAAAAATAAAAGCCAATATTGGCGTTGCCGAGAACCTTTACATACCCCACCAAAGAAAAAGTTTCCGCTGTCGGGAACGCGAGAGGAGTCCCGAAAATCGCTTTTCTAACTTTGAAGGAATTCATCACGACCAGAAGGATCGGAAGAACGGCAATCAATGAATATGAAATCAGAAAGATATGAATGAGTCCGGTGCTAAATTTGGATTTCATCGCGTCATCCTCCTAGAAACTATGCCGTTCCAGACGACGCTGAATGCCGTAGAGATAGACACAGACACCGATGAGGATAATCAGAAACATTGCTGTTGCGATTGTGGCGCCCATGGTCGGGCTTCCCAATTGCAACTGATTGCCAAAAAAAGTGCGATAGAAAAATGTGCCTAAGAGATCGGTCGAGAAATTCGGCCCCGCCAAAGCCCCTTTTATGGAATAGACCAAATCGAACGCGTTGAAATTGCCCACAAATGTCAAAATAGAGACAAGACCGATTGTCGGGGCGATGAGCGGTAACTTAACGGAGAAAAAAATTCTTAAATGACTTAGGCCGTCAATCCGTGCAGCATCAACCAATTCACTGGGCACGTTCAAAAGCGCCGCATAAATCAGCATCAGCGGAATCCCTACAAATTGCCAAACTGAGATCAAGCCGATCGTGATCAGGGCCGAGCTCTCCAGGCCAAGCCACGGCTGGAAAAGCGAACCGAGGCCCAAGAATTTCAAGAACCCTTCTGATATGCCCCAAAGGGGTGACAAAATGAGGTTCCAAGAAAAGCCGATGATAACAACGGACAGCATTGTCGGCGTAAAGATCAATGTTCGATAGGTCGCGCGAAATTTAAGGCGCGGAAGACTGAGCAATCCGGCAATGGCAATGCCAATCGGATTTTGAACCAGCATGTGGATGATGAAGAACCAAATATTGTTTAAGAAGGCATTCCAGAAGGGATCACGCCAATCTTTGTCTATCACCAAGAGAATATAATTATCGAGACCGACGAAATGGCGCACGCCGGATTGATCCGCTGTGAAAGTGGAAAGGCTCATCGTCGCGAGGAGCGGATAAACTGAAAAAATCGTGTAAACGATGACGGCAGGGCCAAGAAAGAAGATCAATAAAAACAGACGTCGTGCGTTGTTCTTGATCATTCACGCCCCCTGACCCGTCCGCTTAGACATGCGGATTTATCTTTAAACGCGAAGAGGGAGAACTCACGTTCTCCCTCTCCTTTATCAATTTAGAATTACTGTTGTGGCTTATACCACTTCGCAAGACCTGCCTGGAGCTGCTTCGTTGCATCTTCCGGTGACATCTTAGCGTTGATCACCTGAGCGGAAACGTTCCAAAGCTCGTTCTCAAGGTTAGGCGTACCGCGCGAGAGAATTTGATACGAGTTGCGGATTGTCGATTTGCATTCGCCGCGCCATGACAAGAAGGTTGCTGCGACATCGTCCTTCACGGTGATCTTCGCATTCGAGAGCGGGAAGAAGCCCGGCAAGCTGTTTGCAAAGATTTCAGCGAATTCCGAAGTTGCCATCCAATCAAGGAACACACGCGCGTCAGCCGCATTCTTCGAGGCTGCATTCAAGCCGATGCCGATATCGGTGTGGTCGGAAATATAGCAATCCGACTGACCGGCGGGCGGCGGGGCTTTAAACGCACCGAGCGGCACATTGCCTTGCGCGCGGAAGGTTGAAATATCCCACGAACCAGCGGCATAGATTGCAGCCTTGCCGAGCGAGAATAGATTTTGGCTGTCCGGATAAGTCTGGGCCTGATAGCCTGAACCGAGATAGGGACCCCATTTCGCCAATTCTTTAAATGTGGCGACATAGGGGGCGTCGGTGAGTTTTTGAGTACCCTTGATCAGAGCATTACGGCCCTCTTCACCTTTCCAATAATTGGGTCCGATATTCTGGAAGCCCATGGTGGCTGATTCCCACTGGTCAGCCGTGCCGAGAACGAGCGGCACATAAGTGCCATCCTTTTTCAGCTTTTCAAGCAAGGCATAGAATTCTTCCATGGTCTTTGGCTCAGAAGCGCCCACTTTTTTCAGCGCGTCTTTGTTGTACATGAAGCCATGAATAACGGAGGCCATCGGTAAGCAGAATGTTGTTTTGCCATCGTCAGTCGTCCAAGCCGACTTCGCGACATCTGAGAAATTCGCCATGCCCTTAAGGTCATTGAGCGGTGCCAGATTGCCTTTATTGAAAAGCTCGAGAGACGCATCAAACGGACGGCAGGTAATCAGATCACCCGCTGTGCCGCCTGCAAGGCGTGCATTGAGCGCTGCGTTATATTCTTTCGGAGCGGTTGGCGCGAACTCAACTTTGATATCAGGATGCGACTTGTTGAATGCCGGAATAATTTTTGAATTCCAAATGTCGGCATCGTCATTGCGCCAACTTTCAATCTTTAAATTACCCGCATGAGCGGCTGCCATCGTTGCAGCGAGTGTTGTCGCCGCCAATGCGATCTTGAGTAGCCGAAGCTTGCCCATCGAAATTCTCCCCAAATGATCCGGCCATTGCTCTGGCCTTGTTTATAGACTCTCGCATTAAGTCACAGGTTAGGGCTGCTTTTCAAGCGGTTCAAAGCGGTAGGCAGGTGCCCCTTTGTCTCGACCAGCAGGTTTTCGGCATGGGCGGGATCCTTCGCGCCTGCGGCCAGAAGAATGGCGTCTTTCACGCGGTGTGAGCCCAATTCCAATAATGCGCTCGCCTGTTCCCTCGCAACGCCCGTAACGCGGCTCACAATATCAACGGCGCGGATCCGCAATTTCTGATTATCCGCGCGCAAATTGACCATTTCACCCTGATAAACATGGCCGAGCCGCGCGTGGGCCAGTGTCGAGATTAGACCCAATATACATTTTTGAACGGTTCCGGCTGCCATGCGGGTTGATCCCGTCACCGCTTCTGCGGGCGTTGGGACGCTTATCGGCGTATCGGCAAGAGCCAGGAGGCGCGATTGGGGTTTATGGGCTATGCCGATAATCTTTACCCCGGCCAGCTTGCCCGCGCGGGCAGCGGCCAGTGTGTAAGGTGTGGATCCGCTCGCCGATAAGGCAATCATCACATCATTATGAAGCGGACCGAGAGCCTCGACAGCACGCGTGGCCGTGTCTTCGTCATCTTCAACATGGCCTAGAAGATTATGGGCGTTTTCAATGCCTCCCGCCAAAAGGAAAATAATTTGTCCGGGTTCAATACCGAATGTGCCCGGCAATTCAGCTCCATCTTGCAAGGCAATCAGCCCAGAGGACCCGGCCCCGCAATAGATCAATCGCCCTCCTTTACCGATGGTGTCTGCAACAAAACGCGCAGCCTCGGCAATCGCGTCAAAGGCCTGAGGCACAGACGCGATGGCTCGCGTCTGAATATCCAGCATGAACCGCAGCGCCGTCTCATCTTCCATCATGTCGATTGTCATGCCTGGCTCCACAGATCAGTCTCCCCCCAATTTGAGCCAATCCCGTCGCTTGGGACCGGCTCGTATTTTATGGTAACAGTTTAATGAGTTGCGGAGCGCGATACAAATGGCTGGGCATTCATCCCTCTTGGCGCAAGAGATTGACGAACTAGAAGAGGTGCTCAATCGCCAGAAAAAGCACGAATGGACGAAGATTGCCGCCATTGGATCAATGCTTCGCGCGCGAAAGCCCACGCATGCCATAACGATAGCACGAGGCAGCTCAGATTATGCCGCTCTCTATATAGGTCTCATCATCAGCCGGCTTGGCGGAATTTCGGTCGCCTCTCTGACACCATCTTTCGCATCAATATATCATGGACGATTAGAGAAAAATAATAGTCTCGCCCTTGCGGTTTCACAATCGGGGCAAAGCCCCGATCTCGCAGCGCTCTTATCGATGGCCAAAGAATCTGATGCATTTACGCTCGCAATTCTAAATGACGCCACATCGCCCTTGAGCAAAATTGCAGACTATTCAATTGACATTCACGCAGCACGCGAAAGAGCCGTCGCCGCCACAAAATCGGTTATCGCTTCTCTTGTAGCGGGGGCGCGTTTAACGGCAGAGTGGCTTGAAGATAGCTCACTATTAACGGCAACAAACGACGTTTCATCACTGATATCCACGATCGGCTTGTCACAAGAAAAATGTGATCGCTTGGCCTCCTTGTCTCATTGCTTTGTCATTGGCCGTGGCATGACCTTACCGATCGTTTTCGAGGCGGCGTTAAAATTGAAAGAAACGTGTCGCATTCATGCCGAGGCTTTTTCATCGGCTGAGGTTTTGCACGGCCCTGCCGCATTGATAACTGAAGGATTCCCGATTGTGGCATTTATTCCTGATGATGAGGCGCGCGCCAGCATGGTGACGACCATCAAGCAATTGAAAGCTTTGGGCGCGCAGATGATTGTCTTTGATAATCAGGAGCAGAGGAAAGTACGCCACCCTCTTCTGGCGCCCCTACCAATGCTTCATGATTTCTATCGACATGTCGAAGCGACAGCGCGCCTTAAAGGGTTTGATCCGGATCGACCGCCCCATTTATCCAAAGTCACGCTGACCGTTTGAAACGCGCTTATAGATAAACCACTTTACCGGTCTTCACACTTTCATCGGCAGCGAAAACAATGCGTAAGGAATTTAGCGCGTCTTCGTGATGATCCGTGAGATCACGGCCAGACAAAATCGCATCAAGAAATAAACGCTGTTCAGCCTCGCAAAGCTCCTGATGTCCCGGTTCGCTCGCCATCGGAATATGTTCATCAGATTTCAAAAATTGACCTTCGCTATTGAGTGCGGCGTGGTGCAATTTGATCATACCCGTTTTCGTGTGGCCATCATGATCTTGGGAATCATGGTCGGATGAGCCAACGATGGAGACGCATCCCTTCGGACCAATCATATCCTTGATGAAAAAGGCGGTCTCGCTCATCATTGGGCCCCAGCCCGCCTCATAAAATCCGACGGAACCGTCTTCAAACGTCAAATGAAGATGGCCATAATTATACATGTCTTTAGGGATTTCATCAGTCAACCGTGCACCAATGGCGTGAACGGATATCGGCTTTGAGCGCGTCACCTGACACATCACATCGACATAGTGAACGCCACAATCCACAATCGGCGAGGTCGAGGCCATCAGAC
>CANGPA010000101.1 GCA_947455645.1 Hyphomicrobiales bacterium
CGATAAGCGGGTTTGTTCAACACAAAATCGGGATTCTCGCTGCCATCTTCATTGAACCGCATTTCGGCGAAAAGGCCTGTGCCCAAGCCCGTGCGCTTGATGGTTTTCAGATATTGTTTCGGGATGATCATATCCGTGTCGACATTCATGATGTCGAGCGGAGCGGCAACGCCGGTGAGAGTGGTAAAGGGCTTCATGGATTTCGCCTCGTTAATTTATGTTCACTGAGCACGCGCATTGTTAAAGGCGCTCAGCCCCAATTCCGTACATCAACAAAATGACCTTCAATCGCAGCAGCCGCTGCCATGACCGGCGAGACGAGATGCGTGCGCCCTTTGAAGCCCTGGCGGCCTTCGAAATTGCGATTTGATGTCGATGCACAACGCTCGCCCGGCGCGAGCTTGTCGGCATTCATCGCCAAGCACATCGAGCAGCCCGGCTCACGCCAATCAAAGCCTGCGGCTTTGAAGATTTTGTCGAGACCTTCTTCTTCGGCTTGTTGTTTGACGAGACCTGAACCCGGCACAATCATCGCGCTCACCGTTGAGGCAACTTTTTTGCCATCGACCGCTTTCGCAACCGCGCGTAAATCTTCGATGCGGCCATTGGTGCACGAACCGATAAACACACGATCAAGCTTGATGTCGGTGATCTTCTCGCCGCCCTTCAAACCCATATATTCAAGTGCGCGTTGAACCGCGGCTTTCTTTTGATCCGATGCGGCCGAAGCGGCATGCGGCACCGTGCCGGTGATCGACACAACATCTTCGGGCGATGTGCCCCATGTGACGATGGGTGGAAGATTGGCGGCATCAAGTTTGATCTCGCGATCAAAATGCGCGCCGTCATCGGAATAAAGCGTCTTCCAATAGGCAAGCGCTTGATCCCATGCGGCACCCTTTGGTGCTTTGGGACGGCCTTGCAAATAGGCGAATGTCTTTTCATCCGGCGCAACGAGACCCGCACGCGCGCCGCCTTCAATCGACATGTTGCAGATGGTCATACGACCTTCCATCGACAGAGCGCGGATGGCTTCGCCTGCATATTCCATCACGTGACCTGTACCACCGGCCGTGCCAATTTCACCGATGATGGCAAGAATGATGTCTTTCGCGGTCACGCCCGCAGGCAATGCGCCATCAACCGTGATGCGCATGTTTTTCGCTTTTGATTGGATAAGCGTTTGCGTGGCGAGCACATGCTCGACTTCCGATGTGCCGATGCCATGCGCAAGCGCGCCAAACGCGCCATGCGTCGAAGTGTGGCTGTCGCCGCACACAATGGTTGTGCCCGGCAAAGTGAAGCCCTGCTCAGGACCAACAATATGCACAACGCCTTGGCGTCTATCGAGCTCGTTATAATATTCGACGCCGAATTCACGCGCGTTCTCGGCGAGTGTTTCAACTTGCGTCCGTGACTCGGGATCTTCAATGCCCTTCGAACGATCTGTGGTCGGCACATTGTGATCGACGACGGCAAGCGTCTTTTGCGGCGCGCGCACTTTGCGACCGCTCAAGCGCAAGCCTTCAAAGGCTTGCGGGCTCGTCACCTCATGCACGAGATGGCGATCAATATAGAGGAGGCAGGTGCCATCGGGCTGGGTATCGACGACGTGGTCGTCCCAGATTTTGTCATAAAGCGTGCGGGGGGCGGAGGACTGGACCATCGGAATGCCCTTCTGTTCAAACCATGAATGTCTTTAGCAAAATCGTCGCGGGGGAAAACGGCTGAGACAAAACCGGGATCGCGCGATGATGCGGAAACTGGGGATCAAATACGGCAAAGGCGCGACGTCATCCGCCGCGCCCGCCAAAAACCGTCAAGAGACCAAAACGGCCGCGGGCGCTCAGTCTTCCGACCGGTCCGTGCCATGGCCGGTCTTGCGCTCGACGATGCGGGCCGATTTGCCGCGACGATCGCGCAGATAATAGAGCTTGGCGCGACGGACCTTACCGCGGCGGATGACCTTGATCGAGTCGATCAGCGGCGAATAGATCGGGAACACGCGCTCCACGCCCTCGCCATAGGAAATTTTGCGAACCGTGAAGCTCTCATTGATACCGCCGCCATTGCGCGCGATGCAGACGCCTTCATAGGCCTGCACGCGGCTGCGCTCGCCTTCAACGACCTTCACATTGACCTGAACAGTATCGCCGGGCTCAAAATCCGGAATCGGACGGGCGGCGGCGAGCTTTTCAGCCTGCTCTTTCTCGAGCTGCTGGATAATATCCATTTTTATCTCCTGCCGTATGGATTTCAGGGCTTTTGGCCTCTTTTTTGAGGTTTTTGACCCCAATCCGGAGGATTTTGACCCTCAAACCAGCGTTTCGGCGCGCTGTTGTGAGTTGAAGTGGGGTGAATACAGGGCGAGAGGCTGATTGTCGAGTCAGAAAAGCGAGGGTTTTCCTTTGAAATAGGGGGAACAAGGCCCGCGAAACCGCCACCCACCATCGGCAAGCCCTCATCGCGATGAGCTGTACCGGACCGGCACCCGCTCGCGGACCGCAAGTCATGCGCGTTTAACATTGACGGTGTCCATCGGACATAAGATGATTATGACGCTACGGAAGATCTGCCCAATCGGGGGCATCAAACGCTAGGATTCGGGGAATGCTTTAAGGCAATCATTTCAAGCGAGGTGATCATGCAAATTAAGACATCAGCCGAGATATCAAAAGCCCTCAGTTTGCGGAGCCGCGATATCGGATCCATCGCTTCATTTGAAAAAATAGATATTCGCATGTTCGCGGACAATCACCAGTTGAGCCGATTAGATACGGATGATTGGCAAATCGTCTTCGGACGACGCGGAGCAGGCAAAACAACATTGCTCGCAATTTATGCCGATTATATCACAAAAAACGATCAGAATAAAAATGCGTCCATAGAAATCTATGTACCAGATTTTTTGAATACGGTCGAAAATCGGGGCGATAAAAAAATCAGCGATGCGGATTCTGCAAGAATCTATTTCAATGATTTTATGAAATATGTCGCGAGGCATCTCTTCAACGTCTTTACAACCAATGACGATAAATCGAAATTTTTTCGAATTTTACAAAAGAAATCAGAGAAAAAAAAGCGTGTGGAAGACTTGATTCTTGAAATTGAAAAATCAACATCCCAACCCATTAAAACAACAATTGGTGCTGAAATAAAAATTCGTGAATTAAAAGAAGAAATTTTTTCACTGATTAATAAGCATAGTCAGGCTGCTCATGTTGATGGCGATTTCAAAATACAAGCGAATTTTGATGTTCCTCCGCAAATCCGAGGAGGTCTTGGATTTAGCGCAGGAAATGATATTAGTGAATCGGAAACATCAAAGAGCGGATTAAAGAGTCAAACAGAATATCAAAATTTTGTGATGGAATATTCGAAGACAAGAGCCTTGATCATTGAGTTATTAGACGTTCTCGGATTTGAGAAATTATATATTTTTTTGGATGAGTGGTCCGAACTTGACCGAACCGGGAAAACTGAAATTCAACCCTATTTTGCAGATCTGATAAAAAAAGTATTCTGGAAAAATCCAAGATTTGTTTTCAAAATCGGCGCTATTCGCAATCATACCCGTCTGGATATGACCAAGGATGAAAATCATATTATTGGCCTTGAGCTTGCAGCCGATATATTTGAAATAAATCTGGATGCCGTTTATTCCGAAAGCGCATTAGAAGAAAAAAATGCATTTTACGAAGAACTTATCTTTAGACATCTTGCCGCCTGCAATGATGCGTTGCTCGAATTTCAAAGAGAACTAAGTTTTACGAAATATGGCACGATACAAAGCCTTCCGCTGGACACATTCATCACCTATATCTTTAAAACGCGGGACGTTTTTAATGAGCTTGTCAAGGGATCTGGCAATTTACCCCGCGATTTTGTTGAGATGTTCGATTCAATTTCTCATAAGAAGAAATATTTGGTTGAACCTCTTTGGACGATGGCCGACTCAAAACAAGCCATTCGGAATCAGTTTCTCGGAAAACAAAGATTGCTCCAAAGTGTAAATCTTGATTTATGCGGTCAAATCGCCCAACTGGTCCGTAAAAATGATTCACGCTTGATTATAGTTAGTTCTGACTCTGAGAAAAACACCCTTTTGGGAATCGCCGATTTATATCATCGGCGAATTTTACATGAAGTCCCCTATTCTGAAATTCCGTCATCGATGCGCAATCGATATGATTTTTATCTCGCCCATCTTGGTATGTATTATGATGAATTTCAAAACAAATATAATGACATATCGGATGAAGCGGAAGAGATCAGCCTATCTGACCTGAATCTGCTCGAGAACGCAGAAAAATACATTCTGCCGTTGTCTTTGAATTAAAGTTACCGAAAGCTCTGGATGCAGGAACCGTGAATGGCCGCTTCAATGGTAGGCATGACAATAAGAGAACTCGCTCGCAATGACGAGATAAGTTCCTCATTCAGAGAAGCGGCGAAGCGCTTTTTATCCCTCATCCTGAGCCGTCGCGAAGCGACGATTCGAAGGACGTGGTTCATAACGCTTGCTTGTCGCGTGGTTCGAGACGCATTGCGTTCCGCAATGCTCCTCACCATGAGGATGAATTAAACGACACTCTCTCTGGTTCTTCGCTTGCGCTCCGTGTTTACGGCATTCAAAAACTCTCCGCTGGAGAGTTTTGTCCAGCTTTGCTGGACCATGCCTCCAACATCGCTCAAAACGATTCACAGGATCGTTTTGCCGCCAAAGACGGACACCTCTCACACCTCATCCTGAGGAGCGGCGAAGCCGCGTCTCGAAGGACGTGCTTCGACACGCGCTTTTAGCGCGGCTCAGCATGAGGGGTAATTTTTACTCCCCCATCGCAATCAGGCTCGCATTACCGCCTGCGGCGGCCGTATTGATTGTCGCCGTCTGCTCGAGCGTGAAGCGGCGCAGATAATCCGGGCCACCTGCCTTGGGGCCTGTGCCCGAGAGACGCGAGCCGCCGAAAGGTTGCGTGCCAACGACCGCGCCGATCATATTGCGGTTGATGTAGCAATTGCCTGCATCCAAACGATCCACCACCGCGTCGCGCACCGCATCGATGCGGGTGTGCACGCCCAGCGTGAGGCCGTAGCCAAGCGCGTCGATCTGATCGAGCAAGGTTGAGAGCCCGCCTGATTTCCAGCGAACCACATGGAGAATGGGGCCGAAGACTTCACGCTTTACATCGCTCACAGAGTTGAGTTCAAAAATATGCGGCGCCACATAGGTGCCTTGCGCAGGCGCGGTTCCGGCAAGATGGGTCTTTGCCGTCATTTTCATCGCCGCAATATGCGCGTTGAGCGTGTCTTTCGCCTCGGCATCGATCACCGGACCGATATGGGTTGCGATATCGCGCGGATCGCCAAGTTTCAATTCTTCCGCAGCGCCTTTGATCATGGTGATCATTTTATCGGCGACATCATCCTGCATGCACAGAAGTCGCAGCGCCGAGCAGCGTTGCCCTGCCGAACGGAAGGCTGACATCACGACATCATCGGTGACTTGTTCCGCAAGCGCTGTCGCATCCACAATCATCGCATTAATGCCACCGGTTTCGGCAATCAACGGCACGATGGGGCCATCTTTGGCCGCAAGGGAACGATTGATGCGCCATGCGGTTTCGGTTGACCCCGTGAAGGCAACGCCGCCGACAGCGGGATGCGCAACAAGCGCCGCACCGACATCTCCGGCACCGGTGACAAAATGAAGGGCGGTTTTGGGAACACCCGCGCGATGCAACAGTTTGATCGCTTCAAACGCGATGAGCGGGGTTTGTTCGGCGGGCTTTGCCACAACGGTATTGCCCGCCGCTAATGCGGCCGTGATTTGGCCTAAGAAAATCGCAAGCGGAAAATTCCACGGGCTGATGCACACGAACACACCGCGCCCGCGGCGGATCAGACGATTGTCTTCGCCGGTTGGTCCCGGCAAGACTTCGCC
>CANGPA010000102.1 GCA_947455645.1 Hyphomicrobiales bacterium
AATACATTGGCAGTGGCGAGTTCGGCAACATTGCCGAGCATGTCTGTTAAGAGACAATTATCGAAACCTTGCGCACGGCATTCCATCAAAGCGCGCGCGTTGTTTGGATAAAGACATCCGGTTTTGGCTTCGGTCGGCATGGTCTCGGGCGTCGGACGACGAAAGCGTGAGAGCGTAATCGAAGACCCTACCCCATCAGGCATCGGCGCTTCATAAATGCAAAGCATCCATCGTGTTGATTCAGGATCAGGCGCCACTTCACCCCGCATGCCACTCTCCGGCCAATACATCGGCTTGATATAAAGTGCTTTATCCGGTGAGAATTTCTTGAGGCCTTCATGTGTCAACGTAATCCACTGATCAACACTAACCGACGGATTGAGATACATCGTCTTCGCGGATTGATTGACGCGTTCGAAATGGCGCGCGAGATCGGGCATCACGCCATCAAAATAGCGTGCCCCATCAAACACCGATGAGCCCAACCAGAAGGCATGGCTGCGCGGACCCAGAATAGGCGGATTACCCTCATGCCAAGCGCCATCAAAAAAGGTCCAAGTCGGGGAGAGAGTCATTTGTACGTTTCCTCTTCTTTAGCCGCAGTCGTAATTCGGCAGTCGAAAATCGATTGCCAAATTCAGATTGCCTTTACTCAGCCAGGGCTGCGAGAATGCGGGCCCAGGAGCGCGCGCCCTTCTCGAAACTCTTGACGTCATATTTTTCATTGGGCGAATGGATGCGGTCATCATCTAATCCGAAACCGACAAGCAGAGTATCAACGCCGAGTATGCGTTTGAAATCACCAACAATCGGAATGGACCCACCCGAACCCAAAGTCACCGCATCAACACCCCATTCATCATGCAAAGCGGATTTCGCGGCTACGAGATCCGGCATGTCGAAAGGCAAAGTGATGGCCGGTGATCCTTTGTGAGTAATGAACTCCACTGTGCAATCTTTCGGCAATCGCGCGCGTACATGCGCGTAAAATGCGTCACGAATCTTCGCCGGATCTTGATGACCGACAAGACGGAACGAGACCTTCGCACTCGCCTCTGCCGCAATCACCGTCTTCGCACCCACACCTGTATAACCACCGATTATTCCATTCACATCGCATGTAGGGCGCGATTGAACCATTTCGATCAACATCCGGCCTTTTTCACCGGCGGGTTCTGACAAGCCAATCGGTGCGAGAAATGACTCAGGTGTCAAACCCAAAGTCGCCCATTGATCAAGCACCTGACGCGGTGTTTCCGGAACACCTTCATAAAAGCCGGCTAACGTCACGCGACCTTGGTCATCATGAAGATCAGAAAGAATGCGCGACAGAATGCGGATTGGGTTTTGCGCGCCACCACCAAAAAGTCCCGAGTGTAAATCGCGGTCAGCCGCTTTGACGATCACTTCTTCGTAAACCATCCCCCGCAAACCCGTGGTGATTTGCGGCGTGCCCTGATCCCACATGGAGGTGTCGCACACGAGCGCTACATCCGCCGCAAGATCCGTTTTTCTTTTTTCAACAAAAGCGGGGAGATGTTTTGATCCATCTTCCTCTTCGCCTTCAATCAGAAAGGTGATGTTGATCGGCAGCGATCCGGTAACGTCCTTCCAAGCGCGACAGGCCTCAACAAAGGTCATGACTTGACCTTTATCATCCGCAGCACCGCGCGCACGAATGGCCTGACGCCCATCAGGCAAAGTCACGAGTTGCGGATCAAAGGGCGCGGTCTCCCACAAATTTAGCGGATCAACGGGCTGCACATCATAATGGCCATAAAACAAAGCACGCTTTTTCCCCTTGCCTGTCGCATGCGCGACGACGGCGGGATGTCCACCCGTCTCAGAAATCTCTGCCTCAATTCCCAAAGTGGCGAGATCACGCTTCAACCATAAAGCTGCATCACGACAGGCGGAGGCATAAGCGGGATCCGTGGAAATCGATTCAATTTTCAACCAGTCGAACAGGCGCGCGCGCGCGTCCGCCCGATGGGCATCGAGATAGCTCAAAACGTCATTGAGGTGAGACATTGAAAAATCCGGCAACAACAAAGATCAAATTAGAGCCAGTCTAGGGGAGAGACTCGTGCGGAAGCAAGGGCACAGAAATGCTGCCCTGCTCTGCGACAGATTTTAAGCGTGGAGTCCACCCTTGGAACGCCCCGCACGCGCGACGAGGGTTGCGACCGCGCAGGAGGCAACCCGTGCCGCCTCACTGTCCGCCCGACTTGTGAGAATGATCGGCACGCGTGCACCCACCGCAATTCCGGCCGCTTCGGCATGCGCCATAAAGGATAATGTCTTCGCTAAAATATTGCCGGAAACGAGATCAGGAACCACAAGCACATTGGCGCGTCCAGCGACCGGCGACACAATATGTTTTTGCTTCACCGCGCCCATATCGATTGCGTTGTCGAGTGCGAGGGGACCATCAAGAATAGCACCCGTGATTTGTCCGCGACCAGCCATTTTGCACAAAGCGGCCGCTTCGATTGTAGAAGGAATTGCAGGGTTAACCGTTTCAGTCGCTGAAAGAACAGCTACACGAACATCTTCAATGCCGATGGCATGAGCAAGATCAATCGCATTCTGAACGATGTCTGCTTTTTCACCAAGTGTAGGAGCGATGTTAATAGCGGCATCGGTAACGATGAGCGGATGATTATGACCATGAGTAGCCATAACAAAACAATGACTGATGCGGCGCTCGGTGCGCAGACCCATTTTGGCATCGACAACGGCGCTCATCAGTTCGTCTGTATGCAGAGAGCCCTTCATCAACGCTTCGACACGACCCGCACGTGCGAATTCAACCGCCAAGTCAGCGGCGGCATGACTATGCGCCGTGTTCTCAAACACAAAGCCTGATAAATCGATCTGCGCGTCATGCGCGGCGGTTCGAATTTTAGCTTCGGGCCCCACCAAAATTGGATCAATCAATCCAGTTGCCTTTGCACTCACGACACTTTCAAGACTTGTTGCGTCACAGGGATGAACAACCGCAACTTTCAACGGAGGCAAAGCACGCGCTTTATCGATTAGCGCCTTGAAGACCGGATGTTGGATCGGAAGATCATTCATCATTGTATTCCTATTTGAATTTTAGTTAGGCAGCCGCACTCTCTCGCGCCGATACCGCGTTATACCACCGCCACACATGCGTATGATCATCAGGCACTTTGATCTTGGTCGGCTTCATGAAATCTACGGCACAGAGCAATGTGATATCTGCAATTGAGTAGGTCCCGCCTGCGATATAGGGCACTTCACTCAAGCGATCATTGAGCATGCGCAAAGACGCCATCATTTTCGGCTTATTGGCTTCCGCCCATTCGAGAACTTGCGGGATCTCATGCGTGGCCATGCCCGGGTGACCGTGACGAAACACCATTTGAACTTCCGTCATAAATCCCAATTCGACGCGCCGGTTCCACATTTCAATCATTGCTTTTTCATGCGGCGTTCGGCCGAATAACGGGGGATCGGGATAAAGCTCCTCAAAATAACGCGAGATGGCAACGGATTCAGTAATAATTGTACCATCATCAAGTTCGAGGGTCGGCGTTCGGCGTAATGGATTGAGTTTGGTAAATGCTTCCGAGCGGTGCTCAAACGCAGCAAGATCGACCATCACGCGGGGCACTTCGATGCCCTTCTCGGCCAGAAAAATCCGTACCCGACGCGGATTAGGTGCGCGGACACTATCATATAGCTTCATTACTTCGCTCCGGCATTTAAGAAGAATACAGTCCCGCACAAGCGGTCTCAGGTCAACCTGAAGGCGATTTGCGAGTTGCATCGCATTTGAGGGATTTCCGGAAAGCTCCTTTAACCGGAGATACGTAAAAGTCTGGGGAGAAGAGAGTTGACCCATGGCCTTGTCCCGACGACTCACAATCGCCCCGCTCGTCACGCACCCGCCGGTGCGCGTTTATGATCGTGTCAAGAACGCATTGCGTTTCATGAATACGCATGGTGGTGATAGTCTTCTCTGCCTGCCGGTTTTGGCACTCGCCCTTCTTGCGCTTTCTGGTGACGCGCGTGCGCCCGAGCCCGCCCTCATCATCTCGCTTTTAGCTTTATTCGGAATGATCTTGGTTTGGCGCATGGCGCGCAGCGCGGCCGAACGAAAAGCCATTCGCGATGGGCGCGATGCGTTGATTGCCGGGCTTGAAGACGCCCGTTTACGCTCCGAGGATGCGCGCCAACGCGCAGAGGATTTAAATACAGCGAAGTCACGCTTTCTCGCCAGCATCAGCCATGAATTACGGACACCGCTAAATGCCATTCTCGGCTTCTCTGAAATCATGGAAGCTGAACTTTTGGGCCGTCATCGCGTGAAAGCCTATCGGGCCTATGCGCGTGATATTCATGAAAGCGGGCGGATGTTGCTCGGGCTGATTGACGAATTGCTCGATCTGTCGCGTATCGAAGCCGGTCGCTTTGATCTTGTGGAAAGCGAGATTGCTCTTTCTGAAATCGCCGCCGATTGCGCGCATCTTGTTGAATTGCGCGTGCAGAGCCGCGATCTATCATTGCTCTTGATGATCGACCCCGCGCTCGCGCCCCTGCGCGCTGATCCACGCGCCATCCGGCAGATCATTCTCAATCTTCTTTCCAACGCGATCAAATTTACGCCAGAAGGTGGCGAGATCATTTTGGAAATCGGCGCCACCAAATCAGGCGGACAATATATCAAAGTGGCCGATACCGGGCCGGGTATTCCCGCCTTTGAAATTCCGATCATTCTCGAAAGTTTCGGACGCGGAACACTGGCAATCAAATCAGCAAAAGAAGGCGCTGGATTGGGTTTACCCATTGTACGTGGATTAACCGCGATGCATGGCGGCGAATTTTCACTCGCAGCGCGAGAAGGCCAAGGCACGGTCGCATTGATCACGCTTCCTGAAGAACGCGTCATTCACAAAGCCCAAAAAACCACGCCACAGCATCGTCACGCGGCGTGATAATTATTCCGGGCGATCATCAACTTTCGCTTCACCGAATGTCGCCATGCCGTCATGGCATGCGAGCGCGGCTTTGATCACACCGATCGCAAGCGCGGCACCCGAGCCCTCCCCCAAACGCATGTCGAGTTCGAGGATGGGCTTTTTGCCGAGCCGATCAAGCACATCACGATGCGCGCCTTCTGCCGAGAGATGGCCCGCAAAACAATGATCGAGAGCTGCAGGATTGGCCGCATGGAGCACAGCCGCTGCTGCGGTCGCGACATAGCCATCAATCACGAGCGGAATCCGTTCCATACGCGCGGCCAAAATCATGCCGGCCATCGCCGCAATTTCACGCCCCCCAAGATGCTGCAACACAAGAAGCGGATCATTGAGGATCGAAGCATGAGTTGAAAGAGCGGCTTCAACAGCCGCGCATTTGCGTTTCAAGCCTTCATCATCGACGCCCGTGCCGCGGCCCACCCAATGCGAAACAGGGCCGCCATAAAGCGCTGTATAAAGAGCGGCCGCAATCGTCGTATTACCAATACCCATTTCACCGATGGCGAGAAGATCATGACTGCCGCCAATCGCTTCCATTCCGAACGCCATGGTTGCGACGCAGGTCTTCTCATCCATCGCCGGTTCAATCGTAATATCGCCAGTGGGAATTTCCAAAGCGAGATCATAGGCTTTGAAACCGATATCGAAAGTCTTGCAAATTTGATTGATCGCAGCGCCACCAGCACCAAAGTTATCAAGCATCTGCTGCGTAACGGTTGGCGGATAAGGCGAAACACCCCGCGCTGTCACACCGTGATTACCCGCAAAGACCGCGACAAGCGGACGACGCGCAGTCGGACGCGGCGTGCGTTGCCATCCCGCCATATGCATCACGATTTCTTCAAGACGACCAAGGCTGCCCGGCGGCTTTGTTAAAAAGCGAT
>CANGPA010000103.1 GCA_947455645.1 Hyphomicrobiales bacterium
GCGGCCAGCAATGCGAGTTCACCGATCAGCGTTCCGGGTCCAACGAGATCAAGCTCAAATCCGTCAGGTTCGTCTATCATTGCGATTGCACCACTTGTGACAACAAAACCGCCCGGCGCAGGGCTTCCCTTTGAAAAGAGTTTCTCGCCCGCTGCAATCGTCCGGCGCTCTGCCGCAAACAACATCATGCGCAAAGCGTCATCACTAAAGGCGTTGAAAAAATCCAAGCGACGCAACAACGCAATATCATCTTTGAGCGCCATCACGCAGTCTCCATGGGTGGTTCATTCAGACGATAGCCACCACTCTCAGTGATTAAAATTGTCGCGGCATTCGGATCGGCTTCGATCTTTTGGCGCAGACGATAAATATGCGTCTCGAGCGTGTGGGTTGTCACCCGATCATTATAACCCCAAACGCCGGATAAAAGCTGGTCACGTGAAACAAGGGCACTGCCCGAACGATGCATAAACCGGAGAATATCAACTTCCTTATCCGTCAAGCGCTGCTCGGTACCATCGGAAGCAACCAATTTTCTTGAACCCGGATAAAGACGAAACGGACCGATGGTGAGCCACGCATCATCGCGCGCATAAAAATGCCGGATCTGTTGTTTCAAGCGCGCAATCAAATTCGACATTTTGACGGGCAAGGCAATGGTTTCGCTGACAACCGGCATCTCCATGCCAAGTCCGATCAATAGACCACGATAACCGGCGGCCAGCGTCGCGTTTAATTGTGCGACACCGACGCCCGGCAAGGCGAGAATCGTATCGATCCGTTCGGCATCGAAAGGCCGGGCAAAGCGGGGCGTGTCCGAGACCCATTGCGCGTTAAAATCGCCAGTGGCCTCGAGTTGAGTTGCAAGCTCGAGTGCTTCACTCGGATCAGGACCGATGATCAGAACAGAAAAAGCATCACTCATGGCACTTGTTCCTGTCGCGCGGGCGATGACCTGATCTCGGTGTGGCGGGAGAAGCCTTGCCCGCCGCTTGAGCCTTGAGTAGACCGGCAAAGACCGATTTTGCAAGGCGGGGTATTGCGTGTCCACTTTCCGACTGTGTCGTGATCCGCTCGTCCTGACGCGTGCGCGCCTCGTCGGCGTTGGCCTGTCGCTGCCTTGCGCGATTGGCCGCAGCGGCGTGGTGGTGGGCAAACGCGAAGGCGATGGAGGAACGCCACGGGGCATTCTGCGGCCGGTTGCGGTATATGTCAGACGCAATCATTGGCCGACTCGCGCTTTTCGATTGCCGTCACGAACCATCACACCCCGTCTCGGCTGGTGTGACGATGTCACATCGCCCCGCTATAATCGGCCGATCTCTTTGCCCTCTCCCTCGTCGCATGAAACCCTGTGGCGTGATGACGACCTCTATGACATTGTGATTGAAACCGACTGGAATCGTAGCCCGACCATTCGCGGCCGCGGAAGTGCGATTTTCATTCATCTCGCGCGGAGCGGTTTCAAACCAACCGAAGGGTGCATTGCTTTGGATCGCAAGAGCATGATGCTCTTCTTGAATCGTCTTGATCGCAACACCCGCATCATCATTTCCTGACCCGTTACGCAAAGCCACGCCCATGACCCAGAACGATCAATCCTGTTTGCTGTTTGATATTGACGGCACGCTCGTCGACAGCGACCGGCTGCATATCGTGGCGATGAATGAAATTTGTGGCGCCTATGGCGTGAGCTTTGACGAAGAAACCTTTCGCACGCGGATTTCAGGGCGGATGAACAATGTCATCTTCGCGGAATTTCTGCCCCATGTTCCGGTGGAAGAACACGCCGATATCAGCAACCGCAAAGAAGCGCTGTTTCGCACCATGGCATCCAATATGAAACCGCTGGAAGGTTTGATGGAGCTTCTCGATTGGGCCGATTCCGTCGAGCTGCCCTACGCGGCCGTTACCAACGCGCCCCGCGAGAACGCTCACTTCGTCCTGAGAGCGCTTAATGCCATGGAGCGTTTTAAGGCCGTGATCTTGTCGGATGAGCTCGATCACGCAAAACCGCACCCTTTGCCTTATCTGACCGGCCTGCAAAAACTGGCCGGTAGCGCACACCGCAGCGTGGCCTTTGAAGATTCAAAATCCGGCGTGACCTCGGCCCATGGCGCGGGCCTGTCGGTGGTGGGCCTCACAACCTCCATGGATTCGGAGACTTTGCGTGCCCATGGGGCGGTGATGACGGCCCCCGACTATCGCGACGCGGAGCTGTTGCGCTTCGTCAAAGAGCAAACCGGCCGCCGCTGATCGATCTTGCGCTAAACGATCTTACTTGGGCGCCGTTTAGTGACGCGCTCCAAAAATCGCGCTGCCAATGCGCACATGGGTGGCGCCAAGCTGGATCGCCGCCTCGAAATCCCCGCTCATCCCCATGGATAGGGTTTTAAGTCCGTTTCGCTCGGCAATTTTGCGCAACAGCGCAAAATGCGGCGATGGCGGCTCGTCAACCGGCGGAATACACATAAGGCCGGAGATGGAGAGCCCCCATTCATCCCGACAGCGGGCCAAAAACGCGTCCGCCTCGCGCGGCACCACGCCCGCTTTTTGCGGCTCTTCGCCCGTATTGATCTGCACATAAAGCTGCGGACGGCGATCCGTTTTTGCCAATTCCTTCGCCAAAGCCTCGGCAATCGAAACGCGGTCGACCGTCTCGATGACATCAAACAGGGCGATGGCCTCCTTGGCCTTATTGCTTTGTAAGGGGCCAATGAGATGCAATTCGACGCCCGGAAACTGGGCTTTGAGCGCGGGCCATTTGCCTTGTGATTCCTGAACGCGATTTTCGCCAAAAACGCGATGACCCGATTCGAGAACCGGGACGATGGCCTCCGGACCATAGGTCTTTGAAACCGCTACCAGCGTCACATCCTCAGGCTTGCGTCCGGCGTCGCGCGCAAAGCGGGCAACCGCATCGCGAACGGCCAGAAAACGATCAAGGACCTCGTGCGAAGCATCATCCGTCATGGCTTGCGTTCTCTCATGCGCCGGGCGTTGACCCCAGAGCCCAATCGTGTCCTAGTCCGCCCGACCCGCACGAGGCAAGCGCTTCGCGCGACCCTTCTTCAGTGCCAACACAATAAACTTAGTCGGATAGATGATGAGAAACGAGCGTTACAACGCCCGCGAAGCCGAGCGGAAATGGCAAAAAACCTGGGATGACCGGGAGCTCTTCCGCACCAAAAACAATGATCCCCGTCCGAAATATTATGTGCTCGAAATGTTCCCCTATCCGTCGGGGCGCATCCATATGGGCCATGTTCGTAATTATGCGATGGGCGATGTGGTCGCACGCTATAAACGCGCGCGCGGGTTCAATGTGCTTCATCCGATGGGATGGGATGCGTTCGGCATGCCGGCGGAAAACGCCGCAATGGCCAACAAGACTCATCCCGCAACCTGGACTTATGCGAACATCGCGACCATGCGCGACCAGCTCAAAAGCATGGGCCTGTCGCTCGATTGGCATCGCGAAATCGCCACCTGCGATCCAAGCTATTACAAGCATCAGCAGCGGATGTTTCTCGATTTCCTGAAAGCGGGTCTCATTGATCGCAAAACGGCAAAAGTGAATTGGGATCCGGTTGATCAAACCGTGCTCGCCAATGAACAAGTGATCGACGGCCGCGGATGGCGTTCCGGCGCTTTGGTTGAACAGCGCGAGCTCACGCAGTGGTTTTTCAAGATCTCAGACTACGCGCAAGATCTCGATGACGCGCTTGATCGTCTCGAGCGGTGGCCTGAAAAAGTGCGGTTGATGCAAAAGAACTGGATCGGCCGTTCGGAAGGTCTTTCGGTTCGCTTTGCGCTTGATGCTGAAACAGCGCCCAAAGGCGAGAGCGAAATCGAAATTTATACCACGCGACCAGATACGCTTTTTGGTGCGAGTTTCGTGGCGCTTGCGCCCGAACATCCGCTGTCGAAAAAAGCATCCGAAAACAATCCCGCATTGCAAGCCTTTATCGACGAGTGTCGCAAAATCGGCACCGCGCAGGAACTCATCGATAAAGCCGAGAAGAAGGGCTTCGACACCGGTATTCGTGTCACCCATCCGTTCGATCCGAATTGGACGCTGCCTGTTTATGTCGCCAATTTTATTTTGATGGACTATGGCACGGGCGCGATCTTTGGATGTCCCGCGCATGACCAGCGCGACTTTGATTTTGCAACGGCCTATCACTTGCCCATCAAAACCGTTGTCTGCCCATCGGACCAAGATCCGAAAACTTACGCTGTTGGCGACGCGCCTTATGTGGACGATGGCAAGATCATCAATTCGCTTTTTCTTGATGGGATGACCATTACGGCAGCAAAAGAAGAGGTCGCGAAACGCCTTGAAGAGGTCTCGTTAAACGGAAAGCCTGTCGGCACGCGCAAGGTCAATTTCCGCCTTCGTGATTGGGGTATTTCGCGTCAGCGGTATTGGGGTTGCCCCATTCCCGTCATTCACTGCGAAGTCTGTGGAACGGTTCCGGTTCCGATCAAAAATCTTCCGGTGAAATTGCCCGATGATGTGACATTCGATGTGCCGGGCAATCCGCTTGATCGCCATGCGACATGGAAACATGTCGATTGCCCGCAATGCGGAAAGAAGGCGCGACGCGAAACCGACACGATGGATACATTTGTCGATTCATCTTGGTATTTTGCCCGCTTTACGGATCCATGGATTGAAGACCAGCCCACTGATCGCAGTGCGATTGATGGTTGGCTTCCCGTCAATCAATATATTGGCGGCATTGAGCATGCGATTCTCCATCTTCTCTATTCGCGCTTTTTCACACGCGGCATGAAGAAGACCGGTCATGCCGGAATCGATGAGCCCTTCGATGGTCTCTTCACGCAGGGCATGGTCGTGCATGAGACCTATCGCGATGCCGCGGGCCAATGGGTCTCGCCTGCGGAAATTGAGATTGCGATGGATGGCGGCGATCGGAAGGCAAAGCTTCTATCGTCAGGTGCTCCGGTTGAAATCGGCTCGATTGAGAAAATGTCGAAATCGAAACGCAACACAATCGATCCGGATGATATTATCGGCACCTATGGAGCGGATACCGCACGCTGGTTCATGTTGTCAGACTCGCCACCGGAACGAGATGTGATCTGGACCGAAGATGGTGTGCAGGGCGCATCACGGTTTGTGCAACGTCTATGGCGTCTTGTTTCGGATGTTGCTGATCAAACACCATCCGATAACGCCCATGATGCGGCGGCGGAAGACGCTGTACTTACAATTCGCAAAGCCGCGCATCGCGCCGTGATCCGCGTTGAAGATGATGTGGAACGGTTACGGTTTAACCGGTGTGTTGCGCATGCCTATGAACTCGCAAATGCGTTGCAAGCGGAACTCGCGGTCAAGAAAGACAAAAACGTAAGCGGCGAATGGATTGCCGCGATGCGCGAAGCGGCTGAGTTTCTGATCGCAATCATCGCGCCAATGATGCCGCATCTCGCCGAGGAATGCTGGGCCGAACTGGGTCATCAGAATTTAATCGCTGAAACACCGTGGCCAAAAGCGGATCGCAGCCTCATGGTTGAAAGCGATATTACGATTCCGGTGCAAGTAAATGGCAAGAAGCGCGGTGAAGTCACAGTCGCGCGTGACGCGGATAATGCGACCGTTGAAGCCGCCGTTCTTGCGCTTGAAACCATCAAGACGGCGCTTGACGGCAAACCGCCCAGAAAGATCATCGTCGTGCCGCAGAGGATCGTCAATGTCGTTGTCTAGAGCCTCCGACCGGATTGTAAAACTCACGCTGGCGTTTTTTGTAACGCTCCTCGTCACGGCCTGTATGAAGCCACTTTACGGGCCAACTGCATCAGGGAGCTCTATCCGTTCCGTTTTGAGTTCTATTGACGTCAAGC
>CANGPA010000104.1 GCA_947455645.1 Hyphomicrobiales bacterium
ATGGTCTTTTTCAAATTCTTTTGCAGCGATAGAAGTTCATCCTGCAATTTTGTGCGGATCAGCGGATCAAGCGCCGAGAAGGGCTCATCCATCAGAAGAAGACTGGCGTCTGTTGCGAAAGCGCGTGCAAGGCCCACGCGTTGCTGCATCCCGCCCGAGAGTTCATGCGCATATTTTTGCGCCCACGGATCAAGCTGCACCATTTTCAATTTCTGATCGACAATCGCATCGCGCTCGATCTTGTTCATGCCTTTGAGCTCGAGTCCGAAGCCGACATTGTCTTTCACTGTGCGCCACGGCAGCAAGGCAAATTGCTGGAACACCATCGCCACGCTTTCCGTACGCACGGCGCGCAGCGTGTCAGCATCAATCTTCGCAATATCCACCATCGCACCGCGATGCTTCAACATCACTTTGCCACGCGCGACTTTGTTGAGGCCGTTTACGGCGCGCAGAAGTGTGGATTTGCCAGAGCCCGAGAGCCCCATCAGCACACAGATCTCACCTTCTTCGACCGTCAGTGATGCGTCCGCTACGCCGATTACAGCGCCGGTTGATTTTAGAATCTCGTCGCGCGTGCCGCCTTGATCGAGTTTTGCGAGCGCGTTCTTTTGCGCCTCACCAAAGACAATATCGACATGTTCAAAAACAATATGGCTCATTGTGTGCCACCTTGTTTTTTTGCTTCAGGTAGTTTGCACACACGGTCGAGAATGATGGCGAGAATGACAATCGCTAAGCCTGCTTCAAAGCCCATGCCGATATTCACCGAATTCAAGGCGCGCACGACGGGCTTGCCGAGACCACCGGCACCAACAAGCGCGGCAATCACAACCATCGAAAGCGAGAGCATAATACATTGCGTCACACCGGCCATGATGGTGGGCAGTGCGGAGGGTATCTCAACTTTCCAGAGCAATTGGCGTTTCGTCGCGCCAAAGCTTTCACCCGCTTCAATCAAATGTTTAGGCACGGCGGTAATGCCGAGATGCGTCAAACGGATGGGCGCGGGGATTGCGAAAATGACCGTCGAGATGAGGCCCGGCACCACGCCCAGACCAAACAAGATCAAAGTAGGAATGAGATAAACAAAAGTCGGAATGGTCTGCATCAAATCAAGAAGCGGACGCAGGGCCGTATAAAGCCATGGCCGATGCGCGGAGGCGATTCCGAGCGGCACGCCGATGATCACAGACACAAGCGTTGAAGACACAACAAGAGATAAAGTCTCCATCGTCGCAGCCCAATAGCCGAGATTGGCAATCAGCAGCAACGCAACAGCCGAGCCGATCACAAGAACGAGTGATCGATGCAAGAGATAAACGAGAACCGAGAACACGAGAATGAAGATCGTTGCAGGAATCGCTTGCAACAAGGCGGTGACGCCATCAATGCCATTGCCCACAATCGTTGAAATCGCATCAAACACATCTTGACCTTGATCGGTCAGAACCGTGACCCAACTTTCGATCAAAGAGCCCAAGGGCAATTTTGATGTTGTGATCCACTCATCCATCTGTGGGTGTGTCCCTTATGATTTTTTATTCGCGCCATCTTGAGGGTGACGCTTTAAGAGAGGGTGTAGGGCGTAGGTATTAGGGTGTAGACATTGTTACACCCTACGCCCTAAACCCTACACCCTTAACTAATTAAAGTCCCAAAGACGCCTTCACAGCGGCAAGACCCGGCTTACCATCGAGTGTTGTGACACCGTCAAGCCATTTGTCGAGCACAGCCGGATTGGCTTTGAGCCAAGCTGCGGCCGCCTTGTTGGGATCTTCTTTGTCGAAAAGAATTTTACCCATGATCTCATTTTCCATCGTGAGTGTGAAAGTGAGATTTTTCAAAAGCTGACCCATATTCGGGCAGTCTTTTGAATAACCAGCGCGTGTGTTGGTGTAGATTGTTGCGCCGCCGAGATTCGGACCGAACACGTCATCTCCACCTTCAAGATATTTCATCTTGAATTTCGAATTCATCGGATGCGGTTCCCAACCAAGGAACACAATGTCTTCGTTTTTCTTGGTGGCGCGTTCGACTTCGGCGAGCATGCCTTGTTCGCTTGATTCAACGAGTTCAAAGCCCTTGAGATCGAACTTATTGTCCTTGACCATATCGAGGATCAAACGGTTACCGTCATTGCCCGGCTCAATGCCATAAATCTTGCCCGCGAGCTTGTCTTTCATCTTGGCGATATCGCCGAAGCTTTTGAGACCAGCTTCGTAAGTATAAGCCGGAACGGCGAGTGTATATTTTGCGCCTTCCAAATTCACGCCGACCACTTCGATCTGCTTTTTGTCGAGGTACGGCTTACGGTCGGCTTCCATCGTCGGCATCCAATTGCCGAGGAACACATCGATCTTTTTGTTCTTCATCGAAGTGTAGGTCACGGGCACGGAAAGCACTTCGGTCTTGGCCGTGTAGCCCAAACCCTTGAGCACTTCGCTTGTTGCCGCTGTCGTCGCCGTGATGTCGGTCCAGCCCACATCCGAGAAGCGCACGGTCTTGCAGGAACCCGGATCTTTGGCGAGTGCCACGGCCGGAAGGGCGGTGAGGGCGACAACGCCGACGAGTGCCTGTTTCAGAATTGAATTCATCAAAAATCTCCCATCTTGTCTTGGTCGACCGGAGGGCCGACCTTTATCCCGGTTTTTTAGCGGCATTTCAGCCGCGCGCCTGGACCTTACGCTATGAAACAATCTGCCCGTTCTTTTGTCATCCTCTTTCTTTATGCCGACGCATAAACTCAACTCTGTGTCGGATTTTGGCAGGGCGCGCGCGGGGCGCAATGGCTCTTAGGTTTCGCGCGCATAAAGCAGGGTTTGGTAGGGTAGGGCTCATGTCCCGTCAGGAATTCGATTTTATCATCATCGGCGCGGGTTCGGCCGGGTGTGTTTTGGCCGATCGCCTGAGTGCCGACGGCCGCCATACCGTCGCCGTTCTTGAGGCGGGCGGCGGCGACTCATCGATTTTCATCCAAATGCCGACCGCGCTCTCCATCCCCATGGGCATGGACAAGTATAATTGGGGTTACCATACCGAGCCTGAGCCCTATCTCGATGGCCGGGTTATGGATTTGCCGCGCGGCAAGGTCATTGGCGGGGGGTCCTCCATCAATGGCATGGTCTATATCCGCGGCAATCCCCTGGATTATGAGGGCTGGGAATCATCCGGCGCGCGCGGCTGGGGTTATCGCAATGTCCTGCCTTATTTCCGGCGCGCTGAAACGCGTGCGGAAGGCGGCGATGATTATCGCGGCGGCGATGGTCCCTTGCACACGAGCTATGGGCCCATGAAGAACCCGCTTTATTCTCTGTTTGTGGATGCGGCGACAGAGGCGGGTTATGTCGCAACCGACGATGTGAATGGCTATTGTCAAGAGGGCTTCGGCCGGATGGATCGCACCATCCATAAAGGCAAGCGGTGGAGCGCGGCATCGGCCTATTTGAAGCCCGCTTTGAAACGCAAAAATCTCACGCTCATCACACATGCCCAAGTCACAAAAATTTTGTTTGAAGGGCGACGGGCGACAGGGCTTCATTATGTGCGTGCGGGTGGCACGAACAGGAGTGAGCCAACAACACTTCACGCGCGCCGCTCCATCATTTTGGCAAGCGGCCCGATCAATTCTCCGCATCTTTTGAAACTGTCAGGCATTGGACCAGCAGACGAATTAAAGGCGCATGGATTGCCTGTTCTGCAGCATCTTGCGGGTGTCGGTGAGAATTTGCAGGATCACCTTGAATTCTATTTTCAGCAGGCCTGCACCAAGCCGATCACGCTTTACTCGTGGATGAATCCACTCGGAAAATTGCTCATCGGCGCGCGCTGGTTTTTCTTCAAAGATGGTCTCGGGGCAACCAATCATTTCGAAAGTTGCGGGTTCATCCGTTCGCGTGCGGGCGTGCCTTATGCTGATATTCAATATCATTTCTTGCCTGCGGCCATCGCTTATGATGGCAGCGTGAAAGCGGAGGCGCATGGGTTTCAGGTTCATGTCGGGCCGATGCGCTCAAAAAGCCGCGGCTGGGTTCGCCTCTCCTCGTCAGATCCCGTTGAGAAGCCGCGCGTGCTTTTTAACTATCTGAGCCATGCGGATGATTGGGAAGAAATGCGGGCATGCGTGCGCTTAACGCGTGAGATTTTTGCGCAAAAGGCATTCGACCCCTATCGCGGTGCGGAGTTGCAGCCCGGCCCGTCCGTTCAGACTGATGCTGAAATTGACGCTTTCGTGAAACGTAAGGTGGAAAGCGCCTATCATCCGTGCGGCACCTGCAAAATGGGTGATCCATCCGATCTCATGGCCGTTGTTGATTCTGAGACACGCGTCATCGGCTTTGAGAATTTGCACGTGGTGGATACATCAATCATGCCGCAGGTGACGACGGGCAATCTCAACGCGCCCGCCATCATGATTGGTGAAAAAGCCTCTGATATGATTTTGGGCCGCGATCCCTTGCCGGCCTCGAACGCCCCTTATTTTAAGGCGGAGCAGTGGCAAACCACCCAACGGTGAACGCTTTCTCTAAAGGGGACGCGACCATCCCGATTAATCCACACGGCGTTCGTGTTGAATGACGCTACTTTAGAAAGCGTCCAAACTACTGATATTTATACCTTATTTCTTTTGAATGCCGCCCATGCGGGTGCTACACCATCTCCAAGCAGCGACGCCTTGAACGTCGTGTTGTGAGAGGATCGAATGATGTCAGCTTTATTTTCTGCGGGCGTTTTTGCTCAGTCTGCCGCAATTCTTCTACGCGAAGGGTTGGAGGCGCTTCTCGTGATTGCCGCATTGGCGGCCTATTTGCGCAAATCCAACGCCTCAGACAGGCTTTGGGCGCTCTATGCCGGCGCCGGCGCGGGTGTGATTGGCAGTTTCTTGCTCGCCATTGCGATTGCCCTGTTGTTTGATGATGCGATCAAAGCCGAATTCGAATTTGCCATTTATTTCGTTGCCGCGGCTTTGATGTTTTACGTGTCGGGCTGGCTGTTTGTGCGGCAAGATCCGCGCGCCTGGCAATCTTTCCTGCGCGCAAATGCAGACAAAGCCCTATCCGCCAATAATGTCGTGATAGCCCTCGCTGTTCTGGCATTTGTATCGGTGTTGCGCGAGGGTGGTGAGACCGTTCTCTTCTATCATGCGCTCGCCAATGCCGAAGGGGGTTGGAGCGCCTCGCTGTTTGCAGGCATGGGAGCGGCTGTTCTGGGTCTTGTTGTGCTTTACGGCGTGATGCAGGTGATCTCGATGCGCCTGCCGCTTCGCCCCCTCTTTTTGATCACATCGACCTTTCTCTTTGTGATGGCGCTGAAATTTGTTGGCAGCGGTCTGCATGAATTGCAGGAATTGAGTTTTGTGAGCGAATCTCATGTCGCAAGTGCGGCCTTCCTTGATGTGATTGGTTTCAATCCGACTTGGGAAGCTCTTACCGCGCAATTGGTGATCATCGTGGCGGGTATTGCAACTTTTGTCGCGATGCATTTCCGCGTGACTGCAACACCGGTCAGCGCGGGTCGTTAAGAGCCTATCAGACGTCGCATGGCGCCTTTGCATCGTCGCCCAAACTGCGGTTAACTGGAAAAAATCCGGTTCAGCGAAGGGAGGGCGGCGATGTCGATTCAGGACCAAACGGCGGAAGGGTCCGCCCCCCGTCGCGTGCGAAGCGGTGGCCGCGATGCCCGCCAAAAGAGCCGCGGCGGTCAGGCTGCGCCTGCTTACATCAAGCGTTTGATCCCGCCTTATGAAATGGTGAGCGAGGAAGGGCTTGTCGCGCTCGAGAATGAAGCCGATCGGATCTTGGAAGAAATCGGCTTTGAAATTCGTGGCGATGATGACGCCATTGCGCTTTTCAAAAAGGCCGG
>CANGPA010000105.1 GCA_947455645.1 Hyphomicrobiales bacterium
AAGCAATCGATACAAAATCCAAGCGCTCGCCACGGCGGCGGAGCTTATCGACATGGCGGTCAAAGCGCTCAAATTCAGTAAAGAAATGCGCGTCAGGAAAATGGCTATCAAGAATGCCGACCGAGTCATTCGGGTCAAAGGCCACGACGAGATCGCCGCCCGTATCCTTGATCGCTTTCATGTGGCGGGGCGCAATATAGCCGGAGGCTCCGACAAGGGCGTAAGAGGTCAAGGCTGAATTTCCTTCTTTGGTCGGTTCACCACGAGGGGATCGGCAGGGCGGGGCGCGAGCGGAAAACCGGGTCGGGCGTAATCACCCTCCCTTGATCGCCTCCGGCGCGTTCGGGATGCGCATACTATATTGAGCGGACATCGTCTATGAATTGAAAGGACATCATTGATTATCGCAAAGGCCCCTTAAACGATCTGATCACCCTTTGATATGACCTCAAATACTGTTTTCAATATCTGAACACGATCATCATCTGCTGAAAAAATGCCGCGCAATCATGGCGGGATCAGGGCACCCTTGTTCATGAAATCGTCATCTTCTGGCCGCTAAAGACCAGGCCAATCTGGATTTTCCTTAAGTTTTTGAATGATAATTGCACCTCGTCTCCTCTTTCTTGTGACCGACGACCGCTATTTTGTGAGCCACCGGCTGCCGATGGCGCGTGCGGCTCGTGATGCCGGGTTCGAAGTGCATGTCGCGACCAAAACCACCGGATATAGCGATAAAATCACCGCAGATGGGTTCATTTTACATCCGCTCGGCTGGGATAAGCGCAAACGCAAGCCGCACCAGATCCTGCGCGATATTCTAGAAATTAGACGTCTTTACATGGCTTTACGGCCGGACATTGTCCATCATGTGGCGCTTGTGCCGATCATTTTCGGGCAGCTCGCCGCCACGGGGCTCGGCCTTGCGAGCGTCAATACGATTGCAGGCCTTGGCTCCAGCTTTATCGGGCTCGATCTGGTAGGGCGCCTGCTGCGGCAAGGTCTTTCGACCGCTCTGCGTGTCCTTCTCAACCGCGCCTCCACGCTGACGGTTGTTCAAAATGAAGATGACCGCCAAGCCGTTGAACGGATTGGCATTTATCCCGAAAAAATCCGGCTCGTGGCGGGTTCGGGCGTCGATACCGACCGACTCAAGCCGCTTCCTGAACCGCAAGGACCGATCACAGTGGGTGTGGCCGCGCGGATGCTCGAAGACAAAGGCATTCGTCCTCTCGTCGCCGCTCAGCAGAAATTACAGGCCCAAGGCCAGGATATCAGACTCATTCTCGCGGGCGATCCGGATCTTGCAAACCGGACGGCCATCAAGCCCGACGAACTCACTTATTTTGCCTCCCTCCCCGGTATTTCCTGGCTCGGCCACATCGAAGATATCGAAAAACTGTGGACGCAATGTCATATCGCCGCGCTGCCTTCACGCCGCGAAGGCCTCCCGAAGGCGCTTTTAGAAGCCGCCGCTGCAGGACGGCCGCTGATTGCCACCAATGTTCCTGGCTGCCGCGATGTCGCTGTTCACGAAAAAACCGGTCTTTTGGTGCCCGTTGATGATGCCAATGGACTGGCTGAAGCGATTTTGCGCCTCGCCGGTAATGCCACTCTTCGGCAGGAGATGGGCGCGTCTGCCCGATCTTTCGTTGAAACTCAGTTTTCTGCCACTGCCATCGGCGCGGCAAGCCTTACCCTCTATCGTTCCCTCACCCAAAGGCCGATTGAAGTCGCGCCCCGACTGATTTAAACGGCCATCCAAGCTTCCCCGGAGATTTAGAGTGCTTCATTCCCGCAAAATTGCCGTCATCGGCCTTGGCTATGTCGGTTTGCCTGTCGCTGTGTCCTTCGCTGCCTCTAAGACGCCCGTTATCGGCTTCGATATCGATGCAAGGCGCATTGCAGAATTAAATAAAGGTCATGACCGCACAAATGAGGTTGAACCCGAGCGGTTGAAGCAAGCGTCACTCAGTTTCACCGATGATCGCGCCGTATTGAAGCAGGCTGACTTCTTCATTGTAACTGTGCCGACACCGATTGATGAAGCGCGCCGTCCTGATTTAACGGCGCTCATCAAGGCCTCCGAAACGGTTGGCCAGGCGCTCAAGAAAGACGACATCGTTGTTTATGAATCGACAGTCTATCCCGGCGCGACAGAGGAAGACTGTGTGCCGGTTCTCGAAAAAATTTCCGGTTTGAAGGCGGGCGTTGATTTCACTGTTGGCTATTCACCGGAACGTATCAATCCCGGCGATCACGTGCATCGCTTCGAAACCATCAAGAAAGTTGTTTCCGGACAAACGCCTGAAACTCTTGAAATCGTTGCTGCAGTTTACGGCTCGGTTGTCACGGCCGGTATTCATAAAGCCCCGTCAATCAAAGTGGCTGAAGCGGCGAAGGTGATTGAGAACACGCAACGCGACCTCAATATTGCGCTGATGAACGAACTCTCGGAAGTGTTTCAAGCGTTGGGTATTAACACACTCGATGTGCTCGCAGCAGCAGGAACGAAATGGAATTTCTTGCCGTTCCGCCCCGGTCTTGTTGGCGGACATTGTATTGGCGTCGATCCTTATTATCTCACCTATCGCGCTGAGAAGGCTGGTTGCCATCCGGAAGTTATTCTTGCCGGTCGCCGCACCAATGACGCAGTCGGCGCGCGTGTTGCGCGCGAATGTATCAAGCGTCTTCTCGCATCGGGCGCTTCAAAGCCACGCGTTACGGTGTTGGGTCTGACCTTCAAAGAAGATGTCCCCGATATCCGCAATTCGAAAGTCGTGGATATTATCACAGAACTGTCAAATTTCGGCGTTACCGTTCAGGCTCATGATCCTTGGGCCGAAGCGGAGGAAGTTGAGCACGAATTCGGTATTCACCTCGTTGATCGCAAAGCGCTTCAACCCGCTGACGCGGTGATCCTTGCGGTTAGCCACAAAGCCTATCTCGATGAGGGATGGTCATTGGTGCAAGCGCTTCTGAAGCCGCAATCGAAAATTGTGATTGATGTAAAAGGCTCTTTGCCTCGTGAAAAGAAGCCAGCTGATTTCGATCTGTTCAGTCTCTAAGTAAGTTCTCTCTAAGAGTTGCGCGTTTGATAAAGTCTCTCCCCCGCTTACTGACCTGTGCACTCGGCACCTTGCTTTTTGGAGCTGGTGCGGTTTCGCAGTCCTATGCGGATCAATCGCCCTCATCAATCATTCGCCCCCTGCCTTATCCTTTTCATCAGGTTGTCAGTTTCAGTGATGACACTGATGAATTGAAGCCTTGGCACGAAGTGGCGCTCCATCGCGTCTTCAACGAAGAGATGGGGTTACCGATTACAGATGCCATCTGGCCACATGGCAGTGATCGGCTGTCAACAATGTTCATTGGTCCGCATGTGCCTAATCGTACACCTTCAGGGATTGATGATCAGCCCACATTTGCGTTGCTACTGCGTGAATGGCACCGCGGTAATATCGACCAGTTCCACGGTTGGAATGAAGATAGCACCTATCAATTGCGGAATGAGCCTTCGCCTTCAATCCGCTTATCTTCAGAAACGGTTATCGTCCCCGTTCCTGAGACCGATCCGGTTGTGGTTGATCAACAGCGGCAAAATATCCGCCTCTATTTTTCGGGTGATGTTCCCGCTGATCTCTCGATCAAGTTAAAGGACGGCTTAGGACAATCTCTGTCCTATCGCCCTGCCGATGTTCAAAACGCCCTGCTTGTTCAGGTTAAAGCCTCAAAATCAGAACGATTTGTTGATTTCATTATTCCCCGGCTCTCGAATGATCCCCGCGCCCTCCAACTCAATTTGGGCCGCCTGACTGAAATCGAATTGAAGGCGCCGTCCTGTGTCAACGGATGTGCCGCTACGCTTACAAAAATCATTCGCGATGATTTCAGCCGTCAGACCGTGCTTGCCGAAGCCCCTGATCTCGCAAAGTGGAATATAAGACCGACCCTTCTCACATCGCATGGCGGCAATACGCTCAATCAAGATTTTGGTGTTGCTGGCCGCACGCTTGAAGTGCTGCGCACACCGGGTACGTTATTCGCCAATGCGTCAATCGTTGTGCGACGGGAACCGCAGGCTACTAATCCGACAAGCCACGCCTATCATGCGGACATTTTGAAAACGCTCGGTGTTGACGGTGTGTGGGCCTATTTCCCCGAAAGAAAGTCTGATTATTTCGGCCCGCTTTCTATCAATGCCGGTGATGCGCCGCAAAAAATGACTTCAAGCTTTGAGGGCTTTTATAACATCCCGCGCACAAATCCGGGCGAATTCGATCGCTCATCGCCGGAAGCCTTTGCGAAAGATTTAGAAAAACTTCTTCCCTATTTGAGCTTCAATGAACGTCTTGATCTATACTGCGGCGTGAATTGTGACAGTGCACAGGGCGATGCCCTCGCTCTTTTAATTGCGACAAGCGTTGAAAAAATCACGCATGGCGAAACGGTTGAGCATTTCTGGTACACGCATTTCGGATCGCGTGGTTCGAATTTCGAACATACAATCGACGAGCCATTGACTCCCGTTACAAAGAAGTGGCTCTCCAAACTCGTCAATCTTGTTTATAATTTCGATGGCACAGTGCCTGAGAGAAAGCGCGTTTGGTCGCCGCCCGCATCAACATGGGTGCGCTATCAAATGATGCAGGGGCATATTGCCGAGCATCTTCGCGTGAGTGCGGATGGCAATGTGATCACCATTGATCCTTGGGTTGATCCGATTACCGGGCGCCTCATTCCCGACATCAATGCCGGGAGTCGTGATCTTCATGGTTTGACATTATATGTTACCGATCCCGCCAAAGCGCATGTCTTTATTGGTGAGCGAGAGTTCTCGACCTTTACACGAAACAACGCTGATTCAACGGGTCGTCCCTCGATTACTCTTGTCGATGATCATGCGCCGACGGCGATCCTCGATCGCGTTGCACTGCGCGATAAAGGCACAGTGAGCGAAGAAAGCGGCACGATAGCCGAGAGCGCTTCAGATAAAAATGACGCTCCTTCATCGAGCATTCTCTCGTTGACAGCCGATGAAACGGGAAATGCGGAACTTCTGTTTCAGCCTTCAGGTCTTGCGTTGTGGAACACGAGCCATATCGCTTTCAATCTTCGGAAAATCTCAAATTCGACCGCGCGATCGAAATCATCAGGGTCGGTTGAAATCGATTTCCTGATGAAGAACGGCGATACGATTTCAATTAACGAGGCAAACTCACCCGACAGCACGTTTCTCCCATCGAGCCAATGGAATCTCTCGCCCGTCTCTGCAGATGGCCAATGGCGATCAGAAACCTTGGCGACCACCGATCTTGATTGGCCTTCAACTTATTTTGGCAAGCAAGCCAACCGTCGCCCCCCTCTTCCCATCGGAGATGTGCGTGCCGTTCGCATTGCACTCTCTGATGCTGCACCCGATACGCGTTTAGAAATTGCCGATCTTCGAGCGCTTCGCGCAGATCCCAATGGCGAAGCTGATGATGGCAGCCATTTTGTGTTTGGTCGCATCACTGAAGACGGTAAGAAGGGCATGGCAGGTATCAAAGTCAGAGCATCAAGCTTGCACCAAGGCACATTGAAAGCGGTCACCGATCAGGATGGCTATTTCATGCTGCCCGCGATTGCGAAGGGTGAAATCATCGCCATCAAAGCGCAAATCGATGGCCGCCTTTGCTCTCCCGAACGCGGCCGTCGGATTGAGATCTCAAAAAATGAAGCGGAGCTCGATATCCGCTCCGACCTCTGCCACCAGATGGTCAG
>CANGPA010000106.1 GCA_947455645.1 Hyphomicrobiales bacterium
AAGAACGCGCCAAGGCCGGCGCCTTCCTATCGAAGGCCTTTGGTACGGCGATGTTCTTGATCTTCGCGATTCTGCTCGCGCAGTTCAACAAATTCACCAGCGTGTTGCTCGTCTTGTCGGCTGTGGTTCTGTCCACCATCGGCGTGTTGCTGGGCCTGATGATTATGGGTCAGTCCTTCGGCGTTGTGATGACGGGTATCGGTATCATCGCTAATGCGGGTGTCATCGTGAACAATAATATCGTTCTGATTGATACATATGATCGCTTGCGCCATGAAGGTGTCGGCGCCTATGACGCGATCATCGAGACGTGCCGCGAGCGTGCGCGGCCGGTTGTGTTGACTGCTGTCACTGCCATCCTCGGCGTGTTGGCGATTGCCTTTGGCATTAATCTTGATTTCGTCAACCGCGACATCGCGATCGGCGCACCGTCCACGCAATGGTGGACGCATCTATCCGCCGCGATCGTGTTCGGCTTGGGCTTTGCAACCATTCTTACGCTGGTTGTGACACCGGCAGCCCTGATGATGATCGCCAATTTGTCAGAGGGCCGTCAGCGTCGGCGTGCGGCACGGGAAGCCAAACGAGAGGCCAAGCGTCTAGCCAAAGCGGGTGCGTCCGCCTCGTCGCCAACGCCTGCAGAATAGGAACGCGTGATGGACCGCAATGCAATGCTCATTGATGTTTTGAAGCGCGCGCCGGTGATCCCCGTGCTCACCGTGCAGGGGCCGGAGGATGCGATTCCGCTCGCCGAGGCTTTGGTGGCGGGTGGGTTGCCCGTGCTCGAAGTCACGTTGCGCACCGAAGGCGCGTTGAAAGCCATTGAGGCGATCAAACACGCTGTGCCTGATGCTATTTTGGGGGCGGGTACCGTCTTGTCAGCCAGCCAAGTGCTTGAAGCAAAATCCGCTGGGGCCGCGTTTCTTGTAAGCCCCGGATCAACCCCTGCTTTGGCCGATGCGGCGGCTCATGCCGATATCGCCTTCTTGCCCGGCGTTGCGACGGCAAGCGAAGCGATGGCGATGGCGGAACTTGGGTTTCACGTGTTGAAATTCTTTCCGGCAGAACCCGCAGGCGGCGTGCCTTATCTGAAATCTCTTTCAGCGCCCTTGCCGCATCTGATGTTCTGTCCGACCGGCGGCATTGATGAGGCGAAGGCGAAATCCTATCTCGCGCTGCCTAATGTGATTTGTGTGGGCGGGTCATGGGTGACACCGGCCGATGCGTTGAAAGCGAATGATTGGGCAAGGGTTACCGAACTTGCCCGTGCATGCGCTCACTTGCGCGCGCAATAAAGAATAGCCCCGCGCCTCTTCAAATCACGACATGCGCGGAGGGTAAAAGCGCGTGAAGCAAATACATCTTGTGTTTGCTATTTTTGTTCAATCGATACGCCGCCTTTTCCAATATCAATTTGAATACCATCTGACTTCTTGTGATCGAGATAATAACGATATCCAAGCACGCCGGCAGCCACCGCAAGTGCGCCAATCACGAAATAGAGCATGTTCCGGTTCATAAGAATCTTAATCCCGTATGGCACGCAATGATAATGCGTCGTGATACCGATACGGGTGCAACGCGGTCGAGGGCGCTCTGGTTCCTTTACTTGGCAATAACAAGCAGCCGGTTGCCGTTCATCCGATAAAATACGGATAAGCCGTCAGCCCGAGATTAAGCGCTGACTTATTTCTGCGACCGCTCGTTCAAGAATTTTTCAATTCGTTCCAGCGCACGCAAAATATTCTCAGTGGAATTGGCGTAAGAGAGGCGAATAAACCCTTCGCCATACACGCCGAAATCAGGTCCGCCGATTGTAGCGACGCCTGCTTCTTCCAAAAGGGCTGATGCCAAAGGCTTGGCGCGCCATCCCGTTTTTGAGATATTCGGAAAGGCGTAGAACGCGCCTTTCGGTGTCGCGGCAGACACATGCGGTAATTTATTCAAACCTTCGACCACAACTTTGCGGCGCCGATCAAATTCCTGAACCATCGCCTGCACCGCATCTTGCGGTCCCGTGAGCGCTTCAAGGCCGGCATATTGTGCGGACGCGTTAACGCAGGAGAATGAATTGACCGCGAGTTTGCGCGCCGCGTCATAAAGCGGCTTCGGCCAAACGGAATAACCCATCCGCCACCCAGTCATCGCATAGGTTTTCGACCATCCATCGAGGAGAATCAGACGATCGCGAATTTCCGGATAAGCGAGCAAGGTTTGATGCTGTTCGCCGTCATAAGTCATCTGCGCGTAAATCTCGTCCGACATGATCGCGACATCGGGAAAGCGCTCAAGACCCTTCACGAGCCTGTCGATCTCTGCTTTTGGTGTCACGCCGCCCGTGGGATTCGCTGGCGAGTTGATAATCAGGAGCCGCGTCTTCGGCGTAATCAGCGCGAGCGTCTCGTCAGCTGAGAAGGCAAAGCCGTTCTCTTCGCGAATGGGCACCGGTACGGCTTTGGCGCCCGTGAATTCGATCATCGAGCGATAGATGGGAAAGCCCGGATCGGGGTAGAGAATCTCCGCGCCCGGCTCGCCAAACATCAAGATCGCCATGAACATGGTCACCTTGCCGCCGGGCACGATCATCACAAGCTCGGGCGATACATCCACACCGAATCGTTTGTGAAGATCGGCGGCAACCGCCTCTCGCAGTGGCAGAATGCCCGTCGCAGGCGTGTAGCCGTGGTGCCCATCGCGCAGCGCCTTAATCGCGGCTTCAACAATGTTTTCCGGCGTCCGGAAATCCGGCTGGCCAATGCCAAGATTGATAATGTCCTTGCCCTGGCGCTGCAATTCGGTTGCGCGTGCAAGCACGGCAAAGGCATTTTCCTCACCAATTCGCGAGAACGCATCGACGATGTGCAGCATGGGCATTGCTCCTCCGCCCTCTTGAGGGCACTGGCTTATTGATTTCGAAAGGCATTTAGGGCGATGCTGTTCCAGAAATCAACGAGGCCTGTGCCGCCGTTTGGCAGAGATCTCGAAAATGATGATAATCAACGTCCAGTATAGCGATGACTAGGGGAGAGAGACTCATGGCGGCTTCCAAAAAACCCGCAGCGAAAAAGCCGGTTGCCAAAAAGGCCACGGCCAAACGCGCGTTAGCAAAATCGGCTTCCGCAAAAAAGCGGGTCCTGCGCTCAACGCTCTGGTTCGATAATCCCGACAATCCCGGCATGACCGCCCTCTATCTCGAGCGCTATCTCAATTTCGGCCTCACACGGGAGGAGCTGCAGTCGGGCAAGCCGATCATCGGCATCGCGCAAACGGGGTCCGACCTGTCACCCTGCAACCGCCATCATCTCGAGCTTGCAAAGCGCGTACGCGAGGGCATCACCGCCATGGGCGGCGTCGCGTTCGAATTTCCGGTTCACCCTATTCAGGAAACCGGCAAACGCCCCACCGCGTCGCTTGATCGCAACCTCGCTTATCTCGGCCTGGTCGAAGTGCTCTATGGCTATCCGCTCGATGGTGTGGTGCTCACAACCGGTTGCGATAAAACCACACCGGCCTGCATCATGGCCGCTGCCACGGTCAACATTCCCGCCATCGTGCTCTCTGGCGGACCGATGCTCAACGGTTGGCATCATGGCGAGCGTACGGGTTCGGGCACCATTGTCTGGAAAAGCCGTGAGCGCATGGCGGCTGGTGAAATCGATTATGACGAGTTCATGGATATCGTTGCCTCGTCCGCGCCCTCGGTTGGCCATTGCAACACAATGGGTACGGCCTCAACGATGAATTCAATTGCGGAGGCGCTGGGCATGACCTTGCCGGGCGGCGCCGCGATTCCGGCACCCTATCGCGAGCGTGGACAAAATGCCTACGAAACCGGTAAGCGCATTGTCGATATGGTGTGGGAAGATTTGAAGCCGTCTGACATTCTTACCCGCGCCGCATTCGAAAACGCCATCATCGTGAATTCAGCCATTGGCGGATCGACCAACGCGCCGATCCACGTGAATGCCATCGCGCGCCATATCGGTGTCGAACTTAAAGTGGAAGATTGGCAGACTTATGGTCACAAAATTCCACTGCTCGTGAATTTGCAGCCAGCCGGAAAATATCTCGGTGAAGAATATCACCGTGCCGGCGGTGTTCCAGCCGTCGTCAATGAGCTTATGAAGAAAAAACTCATCCGTGAGAAAGCGCTCACCGTGAATGGCAAGACCATGGGTGAGAACTGCAAAAATACAAAGGTTCTCGATTACGATGTCATCTATCCTATTGAGAAGCCGTTCCGCAAAGACGCGGGCTTCCTCGTTCTCAAGGGCAATTTATTTGACAGCGCGGTTATGAAAACCAGTGTGATTTCGGAAGAATTCCGCAAGCGCTATCTTTCCAATCCGAAAGATCCGGATGCGTTTGAAGGCCGCGCCATCGTTTTCGAAGGACCGGAAGATTATCATCACCGCATTGATGATCCAAAATTGAAAATCGATGAAAACTGCATGCTCTTCATTCGCGGCACAGGCCCAATCGGGTATCCGGGCGCGGCTGAAGTGGTAAACATGCAACCGCCTGCAGCGCTCATCAAAAAAGGCATCACCGCATTGCCTTGCATTGGGGATGGTCGTCAATCGGGTACGTCCGGTTCGCCGTCCATTCTCAACGCTTCGCCAGAAGCGGCAGCCAATGGCGGTCTTGCTTTGTTGAAGACCAATGATCGCGTCCGGATCGATCTCAAGAAAGGCACGGCCGACATTTTGATTTCGAAAGAAGAACTCGCCAAGCGGCGTGCCGATCTCATGAAACATGGCGGCTTCCAATATCCGGCAAGCCAGACACCATGGCAGGAGATCCAGCGCGGCATGGTCGATCAACTCTCTGACGGCATGGTGTTAAAGCCGGCGGTGAAATATCAACGTGTTGCGCAAAAATTCGGCGTGGCGAGAGATAATCACTGAGTGAGTCACCACTGTTAATCATCCTCATCCTGAGGAGCATCGCGATGAGCGATGCGTCTCGAAGGATCCTTCGACACGCCGCGTTCCGCGTCGACTCAGGATGAGGATTATAAAACGGATAATGCGGCGCAGTTCTTGAAATTCAGTGGCTTTAGGCAAGTTTAGCAAACACCCATGTCCTCTTTTATTCCGGCATCCGCTCCCGATTCGCATACCGGCCTGCCGATTGGCATTGAAACGGAAACCCATCCGGCGCCGCGCCCTGAGCGTGTTACACATGAGGGGCGCTATGTGCGGCTCGTGCCGCTTGATCCGATCAACCATACGGATGATCTTTATGCCGCCTCTCACGGCGATGATAAAAACATAATCTGGCAATATCTTTTTGAAGCGCCGTTCGCTGATTATGCGGCCTTCAAAGCGCATATCGAGCGTAAAGCTACATCCGACGATCCGCTTTTTTATGCCATCATTGAGAAGAGTTCAGGCAAAGCCGTTGGCTATGCGACCTTGATGCGTATTGATACGACCCATCGTGTGATTGAAGTCGGCAACATCATGTATGGGACGCCGTTGCAGAAAACGCCAGGCGCGACGGAAGCGCAATATCTCCTCATGCGCTATGTGTTTGATACGCTCGGTTATCGCCGCTACGAGTGGAAATGTAATGCGCTGAACGCGCCCTCGCGCCGCGCGGCGGATCGTTTCGGTTTCACATTCGAAGGAATTTTTCGTCAACATATGATCGTGCGTGGCCGCAATCGCGATACCGCA
>CANGPA010000107.1 GCA_947455645.1 Hyphomicrobiales bacterium
ATATTGCCGCACGATTGGCTGAAAGTCTTGAGACCATTCTCGAACTGGCTGATGGAATCGCGGTTCTCGAATATGCTGATGAGAAGGATGAGAAAGGCGAAGCCAAGCGCGTGATCTTTTCGCGTAAATTTGCTTGCCCCGTTTCTGGATTTACGATTCCCGAAATCGAACCCCGTCTTTTCTCCTTCAATAATCCATTCGGTGCTTGCCCCGTCTGTGATGGATTAGGTCATGAGATGACGATTGATGCGGCGCTTGTTGTGCCTGATGAAACACTGACTTTGAAAAATGGCGCGATTGCGCCTTGGGCAAAATCAACATCACCTTATTACGCGCAAACATTGCAGGCGCTTGGTGCGCATTACGGATTCAAACTCACGAGCAAATGGCAAGACCTCACCAAGAAAGCGCGTGAAGCTGTTCTCTACGGTACTGATGATGAGGAGATCCGTTTTTCCTATAATGATGGATCACGCGCTTACACGGTACGAAAGCCTTTTGAAGGTGTTGTGCATAATCTTGAGCGCCGGTGGAAAGAAACCGATAGCGATTGGGCACGCGAAGAGATCGGGCGGTTTATGTCCGAGACGCCCTGCTCCGCTTGCAACGGATTTCGGTTGAAGCCCGAAGCCTTGGCGGTCAAAATCAACGGGCTTCATATTGCGGATGTCTCGCGCTGTTCTGTTGTGGAAGCGCATCGCTGGTTTGATAGGCTTCCAAAGGCATTATCCAAAAAGCAAAATGAAATCGCCGGCCGAATCTTAAAAGAAATTCGTGATCGTCTGACGTTTCTTCTCGATGTCGGCTTGGACTACCTGACTTTGGCGCGCAATTCCGGATCCTTGTCGGGTGGCGAGAGCCAACGCATTCGTCTCGCCTCTCAGATTGGCTCGGGATTATCGGGCGTTCTTTATGTGCTGGATGAACCGTCAATCGGCTTGCATCAACGTGACAATGAACGCTTGCTTGGAACGCTGAAACGACTGCGCGATCTTGGTAATACTGTGATCGTTGTCGAACATGACGAAGATGCAATTTTGCAGGCGGATTGGGTTGTCGATGTCGGCCCCGGTGCGGGCATTCATGGTGGCAAAATTGTTGCTGAGGGACAGCCGAAGGATATTCTTGCACATCCCAAATCGCTCACCGGAAAATATCTTAAAGGCGAAATGGGCGTTACGATGCCCAAAGCGCGCCGCAAACCCCAAAAAGGGCGCATGCTCAAACTGGTCGGCGCAAAAGGGAATAATCTTAAAAATGTAACAGCGGAAATTCCGCTTGGCACATTCACATGCATCACTGGAGTCTCTGGCGGCGGTAAATCAACACTTGTGATCGACACGCTCTATCGCGCCGTGGCGCGTCGCCTGAATGGTGCCTTCGAGCAACCCGCTCCTTTCGATCGGCTTGAAGGGCTTGAGCATCTCGACAAGGTGATTGACATCGACCAGTCCCCCATCGGGCGCACGCCCCGATCAAATCCCGCCACCTATACCGGCGCCTTCACACCCATCCGCGAATGGTTTTCGGAATTGCCCGAAGCGAAAGCGCGCGGTTACCAGCCCGGCCGCTTCTCCTTCAACGTCAAAGGCGGTCGTTGCGAAGCTTGCCAGGGCGATGGTGTGATCAAGATCGAGATGCACTTCTTGCCAGATGTCTATGTGACCTGCGATGTGTGCAAAGGCCGCCGCTACGACCGCGAAACGCTTGAGGTTAAGTTCCGCGACAAATCGATTGCGGATGTACTCGATATGACGGTTGAGGAGGCCGCTAATCTTTTCAAGGCGGTTCCCTCGATACGCGAGAAAATGGAAACACTCGCCCGTGTTGGCCTCGACTATATCAAAGTGGGTCAGCAGGCGACGACGCTCTCGGGCGGCGAGGCGCAACGCGTGAAACTGTCCAAGGAATTGTCACGCCGCGCGACCGGGCGAACGCTTTATATTCTCGATGAGCCGACCACGGGTCTGCATTTCCATGACGTAGCCAAGCTTCTCGAAGTGCTGCATGAGCTCGTGGACCAAGGCAATACCGTGATTGTGATCGAACATAATCTCGAAGTCATCAAGACGGCCGATTGGATCATCGATATGGGGCCGGAAGGTGGCGATGGCGGCGGCGTTATCGTTGCTCAGGGCACGCCAGAGGACATTGTGAAGTCCAATAAAGGCCATACAGCCCGGTTTTTGGCTGAAATTATGGCCAGAAGACCCGGAAAACCGCCAAAAGGCAAAGCGAGTTCAATTGCGGCAGAATAATGGCTTCTATGTGATTTTTGAATGGCATTAGGGCATTATTAATCTGGATCTGACATAAATGCATAGCTGACCCTATATTTGACCAACTGGTCAAGCTTCATTTTGTCTCTTATATGCACTGCAACAAATTCGAAATGATGCAGTCCACCGCGGGTGGTTCGTGTGTCTTTCGCAGTCCGTAAAAGAGGTAGCTATGCTTACGATTTCGACGATTAAATCCAATCTCCGCCGCTGGGCCCGTGTTCGCACGACGATCCGCGAACTTTCGCAGCTTTCTGATCGCGATTTGAGCGATTTGGGCATTTCGCGCTGCGATATCCGCTTCATCGCAAAGAAGCACGCCGGCCGCTAATCAAGGACTGGGTGCTGTCTTCCCCTCCCTTTGGCAGCATCCTGGTTGTCGGTTTTCAGGGCTTCCCCCTTTAAGACCTGGACCGAACGAAACGCCCGCCTCCTCCCGGCGGGCGTTTTCGTGTCTGGGCTGACTATATTCGATTGCACCGGACGTATTTACATTTGGAGCGAGTCTTGTTCTTTCGCTCCATGACAAAAATTGCACCCGTTCATATTATTGGTGGAGGCCTCGCCGGTTCAGAAGCCGCTTGGCAACTGGCACGTGCCGGTGTTCCGTCGGTCCTTCATGAAATGCGCCCCGTGCGAAAAACCGACGCGCATCAAACCGATGGGCTTGCCGAGCTCGTATGCTCAAACTCCTTTCGCTCAGACGATCCGCATACCAATGCGGTGGGGTTGCTTCATGCCGAGATGCGCAAACTTGGATCACTCATCATGGCATCCGCCGATCGCCATCAGGTGCCTGCGGGCGGTGCTTTGGCGGTCGATCGTATTGGCTTTTCTGACGCCGTGACGGCTGCGCTTGAAGCCGAACCTTTGATAACCATCGAGCGCACGGAAATCACAGGTCTTCCGCCCGAAGACTGGGATCAAGTGATCATTGCCACAGGACCGCTCACCTCGCCTGCACTCGCCGAGTCGATACGCGCGGTTACGGGCGAGAAGCAACTTGCCTTTTTCGATGCGATTGCACCGATCATCCATAAAGAGTCGATCAATATGGAGATTGCTTGGTTTCAAAGCCGCTATGACAAGACGGGACCGGGTGGTAGCGGCGCGGATTATCTGAATTGTCCGATGGATCGCGATCAATATTTCGCCTTCGTTGATGCGCTGCTGACTGGCGAGAAAACAGAATTCAAACAATGGGAAGGCGTGCCCTATTTCGACGGATGCCTACCCATTGAGGTGATGGCCGAACGGGGCGCGGAAACATTACGTCACGGACCGATGAAACCGGTTGGGTTGACCAATCCGCGCAACCCAACTGTCAAACCCTATGCCATCGTGCAGTTGCGACAAGATAATGCACTCGGCACGCTCTATAATATGGTCGGCTTTCAAACCAAGTTGAAATATGCGGAGCAGGTTCGGATTTTCCGGATGATACCCGGCTTGGAAGAAGCGGACTTTGCGCGCTTAGGCGGACTTCATCGCAACACCTATTTGAATTCGCCGCAATTGCTCGACGAAACCTTGCGTTTGAAAGCGCTGCCACGACTGCGTTTTGCCGGTCAAATCACAGGATGCGAAGGCTATGTTGAAAGTGCTGCGATCGGACTGGCAGCCGGCCGCTTTGCAGCATCCGAACGATTGAATACCCCTCTGCGCACTTTGCCCTCAACAACCGCTCTTGGCGCACTGATCAATCATATTACCGGCGGGCATATCGAAACGATTGATGCTGGACCGCCGAGCTTTCAACCGATGAATATCAATTTCGGATTGTTTCCACCCATTGCGGCGCCAACCAAAAACGCTGAAGGCAAACGCTTGAAGGGTCCGGAAAAATCAATTGCCCGAAAGCGCGCATTGACGGAGCGCGCTGCAGAAGACCTCGATTTATGGTTTACGCAACCTCTGTGATTTGAACGCGCTAGACCAATCCCATCACCATGCGCGTTAGCAGATAAAGGTTAGAAATTTCACGTTGCATCGTGTTGCCACTTTTGCGCCGGGCGCGTTGCAAAAAAGGTTGAGCCTCAACAAGCGGCAAATAGGCACTCGTCAAGTCCGGCTTGATGGTTTTGATATGCGTTCTCGCTTTTGCCAAATGCTCAAAAGCAAGCGCAACCAAATCATCCGCATTGATCGGCAAGGTCTGGTTTCGGAGAGCTTCCATCAAGCCAAGAACCATTCCGGCATGACCGGATAAATCGCTCGTTAGCGGATCAACTCCCTCATTCAATATGAAAGCAGCAAGGTAAAGCAACATCGCATGGGTCTTGCCGAATGATGACTCAAGCGCCCCTTCATCGAGAAGCGTATTGTCCTGATTGTTTAGAAGCAGATTAGAGCGCTCTTCGACGAGCGTAATCAACGGTGCCAAGGGCAAATGAATCTGCCGTTCCAAATCGAGCAACGCTTCACCGATTGGATGTGAACGCATTTCTTCACGGCGCTCGCCCGTCAAACCATCGATCCACCATTGCATGCGGATGGCGCCCAAAGCGGGTTCTGAAACCAAAAATGGAATGCGCCGAATTTCAACATCAAACGCATAAAGCGTCAGGAGCGCATCTCTAACCTTGTTAGGCGCGAACAATACAGAATAATAACGCGCCCGATCAGCGGCTTTCACAACCTGTGCAAAGTCTTGCCGCATGAGGACCTACTCGATCGCCAACAAAGCGGCGGCAACACGACGACCTTCAGCAATCAGAACATTATACGTTCGTGCCGCTGCAAGCGTGGTCATCGGATCCACATTCAAATGATGTTCACGAAACTGCCACACCAACATCGGATCAAGGCGGATAATGTTTTGACCGGTTCCGATCAGTACAAAATCAATATCCTTCGCTTCATCGAATAGAGCTTTGAACCGATGATATGTAATGTCCTCGGGGTTCAACGCATCCCAAGCGTGAATTCCAGATGGTAAAATCAACACCGATCCCCGGTGCGACATATCAGAGAAGCGAAATCCACCCTGGCCCACCGCATCAAGCGGGTGTCTTCCCGGTAAAAATCCGCGTGGCTTCTCGGTCATCGGGAAGCTGATTTTTGACCTTCACTCGGCTCGGTTTCAGTCTCATTCGCATCAATCGTAACCCGTGCACCGAGATAGATCAGAACGGGCGCGGCGATGAAAATGGACGAATAGGTTCCAATAACCACACCGAAAATCATGGCCCATGAGAAGCTCTTGATCACCGAGCCGCCAAAGAGAACGAGCGCAAGCAGAGCGAGCGATGTTGTAACCGAGGTCATAACCGTTCGTGAAAGAGTTGAATTGATCGACAAATCCAGAAGGTTCGAAATCGGCATCTTCTTGTATTTGCGTAAGAGCTCGCGAATACGGTCGAAGAC
>CANGPA010000108.1 GCA_947455645.1 Hyphomicrobiales bacterium
AGCCTGGCGAATTTGTTGTGATCCTTGGCCCTTCGGGATGCGGCAAATCCACTTTGTTGAGGATGGTCGCGGGACTCGAAGCCATCAGCGCCGGTTCGATATTAATCAATAACAAAATTGTGAACGAGCTTGAGCCGCGTGAGCGTGGCTGTGCGATGGTATTTCAGAATTACGCTCTGTACCCGCATATGTCAGTTGCCGAAAATATCGGTTATGCTCTTAAAGTCGCCGGACTTTCAAAAGCGGATCGTGAGAAAAAAATTCATACCGTGGCGCAGACTTTAGGCCTTACGGAATTTCTTGATCGTAAACCGTCCCAATTATCCGGTGGCCAAAGACAGCGCGTGGCAATGGGTCGGGCGATGATCCGCGAACCGGCTGTATTTCTCTATGACGAACCGCTCTCTAATCTCGATGCGAAATTGCGCGTGTCGATGCGGGGTGAGATTCGTCGCCTCCATCAGAGATTAGGGACCACGTCGCTTTTCGTCACCCATGATCAGATTGAAGCGATGACGTTGGCCGATCGGATCGTGGTGATGAATGAGGGAAAAATCGAACAGATTGCCACGCCCCATGAAATCTATAACAAGCCAGACTCTCTCTTTGTTGCCGACTTCGTCGGCTCGCCGGGCTTTAATTTGATTGAGGGCGTTTATGACTCGTCACAGCACGCGTTCGTCGGCTCGGGCGGCGGGGTACTGAGCCTTGATCGGGCAAAAACGCCTACAATCCTTCCGCCACGGCTGATTATGGGCTTCCGCGCGGAATGCGCCGTCGTGACCGGGGAGGGTAGTGGCCCGTCCTTCCGGATCGACTATATTGAAGATCTGGGTGCAACCAAGCATGTGCAAGGCTTTGTGGATGATCAAAAGATCATCATCGCGGTTAGAGGTGATGAAGCCCTTCCGAGCGGATCGGCGTTGCGGTTAAACATTAAAGCAGACGATCTCCATTTTTTTGATCCGATGAGTGGGCGCCGCGTCGCCGCGTGATCGGCGCATTTGACTTCATTCTCGTCCGAAGTCATGACCGAACCGAGCCGATTCAGATCGTGGTTTTTCCAGTAAACGGGAAGCCGCTGATTGTTCGGGGTAGCGGGGGCATCGTCATGAATGATATCGGGGCAACGTCAAAGACTGATCCAGAAAATGGGATCCTTTGGGCCTATCGTTTTGATCCGGGGCAAAAGCCGGAATTGGTTGATCGTTTTGATTTCGGGATGGTCAAACCGGAGAATGCGTCTTGGTATTGGCTTCATTTTACATCGGCGCATGAACAAACGCGCCCCATGATAAAGTCGTGCCGCCTTTTGCCGGACGACGCGATTGAGAGCTTGATTGATCTCGATGGGGGGCTTCGGTTCGATGTCGAGGGAGATACGGTTTATGGCGCTCTTTCTGACTTTGAAAGGGATCTTGCCGGCCGAACAAATGAGACCTCAAAGTTGTTTTTTGCACTCAGTAAGAAAATTTTTGTGAGTGTCAGGCGACATGCCTTGTTCTCAACAGATAGGGTACGCCGCCAATTTAATTACGGTCGAATTCCACAATCGCCGCTTGAACTCCTTGAATTGATTTTTACTCAATTTGCCCATGCGGCGGCAAAGGAGCTTGCGAATTTATCCGATACGCTTGACGATATTGAAGATCGGGTGCTGCAGCCAGAGATCAATGATGATCGCATAATTTTGGCGCCGATCCGCCGGACATCAGCGCAGCTTCATCGGCATTTTCTAGCAATGCGACTATCTTTGGCACAATTTGAGAAATTGCAAGTGGCCTTGCCTGAGCATTTCGATGATGTTGCGATGACTCTCGCGCGCGAACTTGAGGGTCTCGATCATGATGCCGTGCTGGTTCAAGATCGGGCGCGACTCCTACAAGACGAAATGGCCGCTAAAACCAATGCAGCAATTAATGATAACTTGCGAATCATCTCGGTTTTGACGGCTCTGTTAATGCCGCCAACGTTAATTTCTGGCATTTTCGGGATGAATGTTAAGGATCTGCCTTTTCTCGAGACCCAGAGTGGCTTCTGGTTTGTGCTTGGGCTCATTTGTCTTTCAAGTTTACTCGCTTATAGGCTGCTGAAACGGCTCGATATCGTTTGAAATTACGCTGTCAAACATCTGTCATTTATCGCTTCTAAAGCTCCCGTGATCGTTTCGGTCGCGTTGAATAAGGAGCTTAAAGCGATGTTTGGAAGAAAATTATCTGCTACAAAACTTATAGGTGTCGCCGGTCTTTTTGCGGGTCTCACGCTTTCGGGAGCCCAGGCGGAAACAAAATTCACCTTCGGTCTTTGGGGCGACATGCCTTATGCCAAGGCGAAAGACCAAGATAAAATGCCGGCATTGCTTGAGAGCATTAATGCATCTGATATCGCCTTCTCGATTTACGATGGTGATATCAAGGATGGTAGCTCAAAATGCACCGATGATGTCTATGCCGATGCCATCAAGATGTTCAATACGCTCAAAAAGCCGACGGTCTATATTCCGGGCGATAATGAATGGACCGACTGCCATCGCTTGAACAATGGCGGTTTCGACAATCTCGAGCGTCTCTCTTATATCCGCAAGACCATGTTCACTGCAGCTAATAGCTTCGGTCAAATGACCATGCCGCTCGATCATCAGGCAAAGCCCGGCGAGAAATTTGTAGAAAATACGCGCTTTGTGAAAGAGGGCATTGTGTTTGTCGGCATCAACATGCCGGGCTCGAACAACAATAAGGTTCTCGACGACAAGGAATGCACCAATAAGAGCGCTCGCACGCCGGAAATGTGTGCAGCCGGCAATAAGGAATATGAAGAGCGCGATGCGGCCAATGTCGCTTGGATGGCTGACGCATTCAAGCTTGCCCGTGACTCAAAGTCGCCCGGCATCGTTCTCGTTTGGCAGGGTGATCCCGGCTTTGATCTTCCTGAGACGGAAGAACTTGATGAGCGTGCCGATGCTGGTCGTAGCGGTTTCACCAATTTCCTCAACAAGCTTGTCGCTGAGACCGAAAACTATGCTGGTCAGGTGTTGATCGTGCATGGCGATACTCATTTCTTCAAGCTCGATAAGCCCCTTTATTCGCCAACGAAGCTTCTGCCAAACCTCACCCGTTTGCAGACATTTGGTAGCCCATCGGTTCATTGGGTTCGTGTGTTGGTAGACACGGCTTCGGCGAATGTGTTCACGATTGATCCCGTGATCGTTAAGCAGAAATAAGGCTCCTTTACAAACAACTCGTAGACTTTAAACGGCGGATCTTTGCGATCCGCCGTTTTATTTTTGTCATAGAACCTCCATAAATGCGCTGGAGAACGCCTGAAGGGAGACGGACTAATGACCACGCGGATCTCAACGATAGCCGAGCTGGAAGCGCTTTACGGTGTTCCTGGCGATACGTCTTTGGTAAAGGAAATCGATTACATCAATGATGATTATCGCCGGATGATTGAAGCATCGCCTTTTGCGGCGCTCGCCACGGTTGGTCCGGAGGGTCTTGATTGCTCGCCACGGGGTGACAGGATGGGCGAGCTTGTCAGAATTGTTGATGAAAAGACGCTGATGATGCCGGACCGCCGGGGCAATAATCGCGCGGATTCGCTCCGAAACATTATTCGGGACCCTCGTATCGCTTTGATGTTCCTGATACCGGGATCGGGCAATGCATTACGGATTAATGGGCGCGCGGAACTTGATCGCGATCCTGTCCTGTGTGCGTCCTTCGCCGTTGCCGGGCAGGCCCCACGCAGCGTGATCATCATCCAAATTGACGCAATTTATTTTCAGTGTGCGCGTGCTATCGTGCGGTCGGATCTCTGGAATAGCGAACGCCATTGTGACCCCTCAACACTGCCCACTGCAGGCCAAATTTTGGCCAATTTGAGCAAAGGGCATATTGGCGGACAAGATTATGACGAAGAATGGCCGAAAAGGGCAGCGTCAACCCTGTGGTGACGCATAGTTAGTTTCTGATTATCGGCTCATGCGGCTTGGTCGGTAGCCTTGATTTTTTAAAGTGCGGACCCCTTCAGCCACTTTTGTCCACGTTTCATAGCCATCAAGATCGCCCCGTTCTTTACATTTCATGGCGCGTTCTTGGGTTTGCTTTTCGGCGTGATGACCGGCGCGGGCAAGCGCCGATTTTGCATGAATTTCAATAGCTTGTTCGATAGAAATGCTCATGGCGCGCTTCCCGGCCGCCCCGTGTCCCTTTGGGACGAGATATGGGAGAGGCTTAGCGGGAGAAGTACTTACCAAATTCTTAATGCCGAGCCAAGGGTCGGCCTGTGCGAAGCTTAGGGCGCGCGACTGCCGCTTCCGCCAAACCTATCCACACCCTGTCATGTCTCTGTCATCCGGCGCCCCTAAATGCGGGTCACCCTGATGAGGAGACCGACCATGCTCGAGTTAAACAATGTCTCGAAATATTTCGGTGAAAATGCCGCCGTTAACGCGGTGTCATTGACGATTAACAAAGGCAGCTTCGTCGGCGTGATCGGTCGTTCGGGCGCCGGCAAGTCAACTCTTCTACGAATGATCAATCGTCTTAATGAGCCGAGTGAAGGACGTATCCTCTTCAACGGTGCTGATGTTACGGCGCTCCAAGGTGCTGAGTTGCGCGAGTGGCGACGTCGTTGTGCAATGATTTTCCAGCAATTCAATCTCGCCGGTCGCCTCGATGTTTTGACGAATGTTTTGATGGGCCGTCTCGCCTCAAATTCTGGCTGGGCCTCGCTCCTGAAATTATGGGGCAATGACGACAAAGCCATTGCGCTCGCTGCGCTTGAACAATTTGATATGGTGTCATTAGCCGCTCAGCGCGCCGATCAGCTCTCTGGCGGACAACAACAGCGCGTCGCGATTTGCCGTGCGCTTGTTCAAGAGCCCGATATCATTCTCGCCGATGAGCCGATTGCCTCGCTTGATCCACGCAATACAAAAATTGTTATGGACTCGCTCCTGCGCATCAATCGTCATTTCGGAATCACTGTGATCTGCAATCTCCATTCGCTCGATCTCGCGCGCACATATTGCGAGCGGTTGATCGGCATGGCGCATGGCCGCGTCGTCTTCGACGATGTCCCCGCAGCCCTTACAGATGACATTGCGCGCGATCTTTATGGGATCGAAGCGCAAGACGTCATCGAAGCGAAATCATCCGATGCAGCTATGCCCAATGCTTTAGCTGCGATCGCATGACGGCCTGAGGAACGTCCCTCCGTTCTTCCGGCACTTCTGACTACCCCTCCCTAACTCTCATTCTTGGAGAATGATGCCATGATGACCCGTAGACTGATCCTTGCCGCTGCAGCGTCGGCACTTGCCCTTGGCGCGACTGCAACTGCGCAAGCAGGCGACTGGAAAGCCCAATATCCAGAACTGACTTTCGCTCTCGTGCCAGCGGAAAACGCTGCTGACACTAATAACCGTTGGCAGCCCATGATGGACTATTTGTCCAAGAAGCTTGGCGTCAAGGTGACCCTTCGTATTGTGAATGACTATGCGGCTGTAATCGAAG
>CANGPA010000109.1 GCA_947455645.1 Hyphomicrobiales bacterium
GTCTCAATCGCATCGGCAAGAAAGCCGTGGTCTGCATCCGCGAAGCCTCGCTGGGTCCGAATTTCGGCATGAAGGGTGGTGCGGCGGGTGGCGGTTATGCGCAAGTCGTGCCGATGGAAGAAATGAATCTTCATTTCACGGGCGATTTCCACGCGATCACCTCGGCGCATAATCTCCTCTCGGCGATGATCGACAATCACATTTATTGGGGCAATGAGCTCGGTATTGACGAGCGCCGTGTGGTGTGGCGCCGCGTCATGGACATGAATGACCGCGCCTTGCGTGACATTGTTGTCTCGCTCGGCGGCGTGTCGAACGGCTTCCCGCGTCAAACCGGCTTTGACATCACCGTAGCCTCCGAAGTGATGGCGATCCTGTGTCTTTCAAAGGATCTCGAAGATCTGCAGAAGCGCCTTGGCGATATTGTCATCGCCTATCGTCGCGACAAGACGCCCGTCTATTGCCGTGATGTCAAAGCCGATACGGCCATGGCTGTGCTTTTGAAGGATGCGATGCAGCCGAATCTGGTGCAGACGCTCGAGAACAATCCTGCTTTCGTGCATGGCGGCCCCTTCGCCAATATCGCGCATGGGTGCAACTCCGTGATCGCGACAACAACCGCGCTGCGTTTGGGCGAGTATGTTGTGACAGAAGCTGGCTTCGGCGCGGATCTTGGCGCAGAAAAATTCTTCGATATCAAATGCCGCAAAGCGGGTTTGAAGCCTGCGGCGGCTGTGATTGTTGCGACCGTGCGCGCGATGAAGATGAATGGCGGCGTTGCGAAAGCCGATCTCGGTGCAGAAAACATTGATGCCGTGAAAAAAGGTTGCGCCAATCTCGGGCGCCATATCGCCAACACAAAGGGCTTCGGTGTTCCAGTCGTTGTCGCGATCAATCATTTTGCCACCGATACCGATGCCGAAATCGCCGCGGTGAAAGACTATGTCTCGTCGCAAGGTGCCGAAGCCATTCTCTGCAAACATTGGGCGCAGGGTTCTGCCGGTATCGAAGATCTTGCGCGTAAAGTGGTTGAGCTTGCGGAATCCGGATCGTCGCACTTCGCGCCGCTTTATCCGGATGAGATGCCGCTCTTCCAGAAGATCGAAACCATTGCGAAACGCATCTATCATGCTGATGAAGTACTCGCGGATAAGTCAATCCGCGATCAGTTGAAGACTTGGGAGGCGGCGGGTTACGGCCATCTCCCGGTCTGCATGGCGAAGACGCAATATTCCTTCACAACCGATCCGAATGTGAGGGGCGCGCCCACCGGTCACTCCGTGCCGGTGCGCGAAGTGCGTCTCTCGGCAGGTGCTGGATTCATCGTCGCGATTTGCGGTGAGATCATGACGATGCCGGGCTTGCCAAAGGTTCCGTCTGCGGAAGTGATCAAGCTCAATGCCAAGGGCGAAGTCGAAGGCTTGTTCTGATCCACAAGGCGCAAATTGCAGCCGTTAATTTGCGCTTTTTATATCAGATAAGAAGCAAGCGTTGAGCGCGTAGGAGATGGATGATGACCGCAACTCTCATTGATGGAAAAGCCTTTGCTGCCAAGGTGCGCGCGGAAGTCGGCAAACATGTTGCGACGTTAAAATCGGAACATGGCATCGTCCCTGGTCTCGCGGTGGTGCTTGTCGGTGAAGATCCGGCGAGCCAAGTCTATGTGCGCAATAAGGGCCAGCAGACGCTTGAAGTCGGCATGGCCTCCTTTGAACACAAGCTCGATGCTTCAACCGCGGAAGCCGATCTGCTGGCGCTTATCAAAACCCTGAATGCTGATCCGAAGGTTCACGGCATTCTCGTGCAACTGCCGCTGCCCAAACATTTGAATTCCGATCTCGTTATCAATTCCATCGACCCTGCCAAGGATGTCGATGGATTTCATATTTCGAATGTCGGTCTTCTCGGCACGGGTCAAAAGAGTATGGTGCCGTGCACGCCGCTCGGCTGTTTGATGATGTTGCGTGATCATCATGGTTCTCTTGCCGGGCTTGAGGCTGTCGTTGTCGGGCGTTCCAACATTGTGGGCAAGCCGATGGCACAATTGCTTTTGAATGACAGTTGCACGGTGACGATTGCGCATAGCCGCACCAAGGATTTAGGCGAAGTCTGTCGGCGCGCCGATATTCTCGTGGCAGCGGTGGGACGTCCCGAAATGATCACGGGCGAATGGGTGAAACCCGGCGCGACCGTTATCGATGTCGGCATCAACCGCATTGATCGTGACGGCAAAACAAAATTGGTCGGTGACGTGCATTTTGAAAGCGCTGCTAAAATTGCGGGTGCCATCACGCCGGTTCCGGGCGGTGTTGGTCCGATGACTATCGCCTGTCTGCTCGCCAACACGCTGACAGCCTGTTGCCGTGCGAACGGTTTGCCGGAACCGAAGGGTCTGACGGCTTAAGCGATTGATTTCACGCGTGTGAATGGAGTGGCAAAAGCCGTTCGATCGCACGAAGATGCTGCGTTTCAAGCGTTTCGATAATCGCCACCGCGCCGGAAAAATCTTCACCGTCCGAATAGAGGCTTGGTGTGACAACCACATCGAGCCCCGCGCCGCGTGCGGCAAGCACGCCATTGCGCGTATCTTCAAAGGCGATGGCCTCAGATGCCGCGAGCGCAAGCCGCGTCAGCGCGATCTGATACACTTCCGGGTCAGGCTTTTTGATTGCCACATCTTCGCCGGTGCAGATTGCTTCAAACCAGTGATGCGGATCACCGTCTAATGTGACGCGGATCAATGTGTCGACATTGGCGCGGCTTGTGGTTGTGGCAATGGCAAGACGAAGACCTTGCGCTTTGGCGTTGCGGATCAGCGCGTCAACACCGGGACGCAAAGTGATCGCGCCTTGCGCGAGCTTTTCATTATAGAGCGCGGTTTTTCTTTTGTGCAGCGGCAGCGGATCAAGGTCTGTCACACCGATGGAGGCGGCATGGGCAAGAATGCGCTCTTTTCCGCCGGTGATCTTGAGCAATTCACCATAGCGGTGTTGATCCCAATGCCAAGCGAGGCCGAACTCTTGGAATGTTTCGTTAAAGGCTTCGCGGTGAAGTTCTTCCGTCTCCGCAAGCGTGCCATCAACATCAAAGATCAGCGCGCGAAGAGCCATGAGCGTTTAGCTATTTGAAACGTTGAAGCGCATCGGGGAGATGACCAAGATGATCAATCACGAGATCAGCGCCCAGCGTTTCAACGGGTGCTGTGGTATACCCGCCCCGAACAAGAATAACCGGCATTTTCGCATTGCGAGCGGCCGCGACATCGATAGCGGAATCGCCGATCATGATCGCCGTCTCGCGTGTGCCACCGGCTTTTTCAAGCGCGGCAAATAACATATCGGGCGCAGGTTTTTTCGGCAGATGATCTTCTGCGCCCTGCACGGCATGAAAATGCGGCGTCAAGCCAAAATGATTGACGATCTGTTCGGTGAGAAAGCCCGGCTTGTTGGAGACAACCGCTGTGCGGTGACCAGCGGCAAACATCGCCGCAACCGCTTCGCGCGCATGCGGGATGACGAAGGTCTCGACCGTAAGCGCGGCATCATAGAGCTTGTTCATTCGCGCCACATAGGTGGCAAAGAGATCCGCCTCCGGCACGCCGCCGCGCATCGCAAAGGCTTTTTCAACGAGCCGCGCCACACCTTCGCCGATCAGAAGGCGCGTTTCATCAACACTGACCGTCGGACGGCCCGCTTCTTTCAAAACAATGTTGAGCGCATTGGCGATATCGGGCGCTGATTCGATCAGCGTCCCGTCGAGATCAAACAGAAGAGACTGCATGGGGACAAGAACTCACAGGGCTGCGGCGTCGGCCACCGCGCGAATCGCGGCGATGTTTGACGCATACTGCGTCTCGCCGCCTTTGAACACCGCCGAGCCTGCCACCAAGACATTCGCACCCGCCGCGGTGAGAAGCGGCGCGGTTTCAGGCGTTACGCCACCATCGATCTCGATATCGATCTTGCGGGTACCGATCATCTTTTTGATGCGCGCGACTTTTTCAATCACAGCGGGGATGAAAGCCTGCCCGCCGAAACCGGGATTAACCGTCATCAACAAAATGAGATCGAGCCGATCAAGCACATAGTCAATGGCGCTTTCATGCGTTGAAGGATTAAGCGACACGCCAGCCTTTTTGCCGAGCGCGCGGATGGTTTGTAGCGACCGGTCGAGATGCGGGCCTGCTTCCGCGTGAACCGTAATATAATCGCACCCCGCATCCGCAAAGGCCGCGAGATAGGGATCGGCGGGCGCGATCATCAAATGGCAATCGAAAATTTTATCGGTGCGGTTGCGAATGGCTTTGATCACCGGCGGGCCGAACGTGATGTTCGGTACAAAATGCCCATCCATCACATCAAGATGAATCCAGTCTGCACCCGCTTTGACGACCGATTCGACCTCATCGCCGAGTTTCGAGAAATCCGCCGACAGGACGGAGGGGGCGATAATGGTCTTGCTCATCACTCAGGCTTTCCGTGGTTCAATGCCGCCTGAAAACACGCGGCTTGCTGCAATATCTTCAGCGGTAATGGTCGAGAGGGCTTCAGCATCGAGCGGACCCGTTGCCGTTGTGAAGAGACGGTTTGCCTGACGAAGCCGCGCGCGGTCAAGCGCGTTTCGGATCGAACGGGCATTCGCAAAATGCGGTTGCTGGCGCCGCGCCTCGATATAGGCGGCCATGGTCGCCTTTGCTTCAGGCGCGAAGCGGTAATTCTGACGCTCGAGCATGGTCTCAGAAATCGAGAGCAGCTCTTCATTTTGGTAATCAGGAAAATCAATGTGATGCGCGATGCGCGAGCGGAAGCCGGGATTGGACTGGAAAAACATATCCATCCGGTCGGCATAGCCCGCGAGTATCACCACAAGATCTTCGCGGTTGTTCTCCATCACTTGCAACAAAATCTCGATGGCTTCTTGGCCGTAATCACGCTCATTGTCAGGACGATAGAGGTAATAGGCTTCGTCGATAAAGAGCACGCCGCCCATCGCCCGCTTCAAGACTTCTTTCGTCTTCGGCGCGGTGTGGCCGATATATTGGCCGACCAGATCATCGCGTGTCACCGACACAAGATGGCCTTTGCGCACATAACCCAACCGATGAAGAATATTCGCCATACGCAGCGCGAGCGTGGTTTTGCCCGTCCCCGGATTGCCGGTGAAGCTCATATGCAAAGTCGGCGGATCGAAGGAGAGCCCCATCGTTTTGCGCGCCCGCTCGACAATCAAGAGAGCTGCCACTTCGCGGATGCGTTGTTTGACCGGCTGCAAGCCGATCAATTCATGCTCCAACTCATCAAGAATAGCCGCGACGCCAGAGGCTTCATATTCGGCCTTGAGGTCGACATGGGTAACAGCTACCGGCGCCGCGTCATTCATGATGATGATCTTTCA
>CANGPA010000110.1 GCA_947455645.1 Hyphomicrobiales bacterium
AGCCCGCGTGAAATCTATGAGCGGCCGGCGTCTCTTTTCGTGGCTGACTTTATCGGGTCACCGTCCATGAATTTCTTGGATACGCGCGCGGGATTAACCATTGGTACGAGCAGCCTGTCGATTGACGGTGTTGCGGTTGCCATCCCAGCGGCACGCGAAGCCATTGTTGAATCTGATCTCGTTTTGGGCGTTCGTCCGGAACATGTTCGTCTTGACGATGCCTCGGGTTTGCGCGGTGAAGTGTTTGGCGTTGAATATCTCGGCACCACACAAATCATCACGGTGACAACGCGGCGCGGTATGGTGCGTGCGCGGGTTGGCGCGGATCGAAAAGCTGCCATCGGGGATCATGTGGGTCTCACATTCCGCCCCGAAAAATTGTCGGTGTTTGATAAGTTTTCAGGCCGTGCACTCCGCAGCGCGCTACACGAGGGGGCGTCGCATGGCTGAGGTCAATTTAACCGGACTGTCCAAGTCTTTTGGTGCCACGCGCGCGGTTCAAAACGTATCGTTGTCGATTGGAGACGGTGAATTCATCGTGCTGCTTGGTCCAACGGGCGCGGGTAAAACAACCTTGTTGCGCCTTGTTGCCGGGCTTGAAGAGCCTGATCAAGGCATGATCACGATACAGGGCTTTGACGCCACCAAAGCGGCACCCGCGGAGCGCGATGTTGCGTTCGTGTTCCAGCAATATTCTCTGTACCCACATCTGACCGTTTACGAAAATCTTGCCTTTCCCTTGCGTTCGCCCATTCGGGGCATGTCTGAAGCGGAGATCGACAGTAAGGTTCGCGAGATCGCAAAGCTCGTGCGCATCGATGACAAGTTGCAAAATCAATCGACAAAATTGTCGGGCGGTCAGATGCAACGTGTCGCAATAGCACGCGCGCTTGTGCGCTCGCCGTCGATTTATCTGATGGACGAACCCTTGTCGTCGCTGGATGCGAAGTTGCGTGGCGATTTGCGCATTGAGCTCAAGCGCATTCAACGGGAGCTTGGTGCCACCATTCTCTATGTAACGCATGACCAGATCGAAGCCATGACGCTTGCCACGCGCATTGGCGTCATGGATCGCGGTGCATTGGTTCAGGTGGGCACACCACGCGAGATCTATACCGATCCAATCAACACCTATGTCGCCTCGCGCCTTGGCATGCCGGCGATCAATTTCATGTCCGTCGATTTGTTTCCGGCCATAGCCGCGCCAAAGGGGACAAAAACCTTGGGCTTGAGAACCGAACATCTTTCGATCGAAAAGACGATCAAGTCCGATGGCAATGGCGTTGTGACTTGGGTCGAGCATCTCGGTGATCAGAACCATCTTCACATTGATATGGCAGGGCAAGAAGTCGTCGTCCTTAGTCCGCCTGAGTCCGGCTTGGAGAAGGATGATCACGTTCGCTTAACACCCGTGACCCCGCTCTTCTTTGATGCGGATGGCAATCGTGTTCGCAGCTAGGGCTTTTTAATAAGGACTTGGCCATGGATACCGCTCTTAAAAAATCGCTGATCGAGGACTGCGCGAAAATGATCATCGCGCATGCGGATGAATTGACCGCGCTTGATCAGGCGATTGGTGATGGTGATCACGGCGTCAATATGAAACGCGGTTTTGAATCCATCCTGGCGGATGCTGACGCACTCGCGGCGCGGCCATTGCCCGACATGTTAAAAGCGATTGGTACCCAACTTGTGATGAAAGTCGGCGGTGCATCAGGCCCGCTTTACGGCACATTGTTTCTCACCCTTGCGAAGGAAATATCCGATCAACCGACATCGGAAAATTTGAAGGCCGCGTTTGCTGCGGCATTCGAGGCGGTAAAAGCGCGCGGCAAATCGGATGTTGGACAAAAGACAATGCTCGATGTCTTTGCACCGGTGCTTGCCGCTTGGGATGATCGTTCAGGTATCGCTGCGCATCTTTCAGAGACAGCGCGGCAAGCGGCGGACGCCACAATCCCTATGAAAGCCATTCGGGGACGCGCCTCGTTTTTGGGTGATCGCTCGATCGGTCATATGGATCCGGGCGCACGGTCTTCTTCGCTTTTGATTGCGACCATCGCCAAACATTTTGGGGCATGAGGAGATTATCTGAAATGCCGAATGTTGGAATTGTCATCGTCTCCCACTCCGAAAAAGTCGCTGAAGGCGCGGCTGATATGGTGCGCCAAATGGTGGGCGATGCAGTGCCACTCGCTTTTACCGGCGGCAACAGTGATGGCGGTTTAGGCACCGATGTCGGTCAAATCATGGCCGCAATTGATCGCGCGTGGTCAGAAGCGGGCGTTGCTGTTCTCGTCGATCTTGGCGGTGCCGAAACCAATACGGAAATGGCGATCGAGATGATCGATGAAGCACGGCAAAAGCGCATCGCAATATGTAATGCGCCTATTGTTGAAGGTGCTGTTATTGCAGCAACCGAAGCATCGGGCGGCTCGCCCCTCGATCTTGTCAAACAAACTGCCGAGGAGCTTTCACCCCAATGACTGTTCCAGTCCTGTCTAGTGAAAAGGCAAGTGGCTCCGCATTGCTTACCAATGCAGTGGGCCTTCATGCGCGACCTTCGGTGAAGCTAACGCAATTGGCGAAATCGTTTTCCTCATCGATTGCCGTTGCCACGGAAGCAACCGGTCCGTGGGTTGATGCAAAAAGCCCTGTAAAAATCATGCGCGTCAAAGCGCCAAAAGGCACCATCCTCCATTTCGAAGCCGAGGGTCCTGACGCGGTCGAGGCCGTCGCTGCGCTTGTGGCCTTGGTTGAGCGCCGCTTCGATGAAGCCGAAGGGGATGATCATGGCTGAGCTTCGGCTCGCTGGTCGGCCTGCATCACCCGGTTTTGCTGAAGGCGTTTTGTTTCACCTTGTTGAACGCTCTGTTACCCGCATCGCGACGAACGACTCGTCGCGCGAGGCGGCGGATCTCAGGCGCGCAATTGCGGATGCGGCGCAAACCATTGGCGCATTGGCGGAGAAGAGCGAAGGCGAGGCCGCCGAAATGCTTGCGTTTCAAGTGGCCATGCTCGAAGACGATGCTTTGTCTGAAGGCGCATTCATAGAAATCGAAAAAGGCAGCGCGGCCGATCAAGCGTGGCGTCAGGCGCTTGACGCTGAAATTCAATCCTATCGCGCAGCCGATGATGAATATTTTCGCGCGCGCTCGGCCGATCTTGAAGACATTCGCGATACGGTTCTCGATCATCTTTCAGGCGGAGGCTCGGTGTTAGCCGTTCCACCAGGATCGATTATTGTGGCGCGTGATCTTCCGCCGTCACGTTTTCTCGGCATTGATTGGTCGAAAGGAGGCGCCATATTATTGTCGGAAGGTAGTCCTTCGAGCCATGTTGCCATGCTGGCGCGTGCGCGCGGCGTTCCGATGATTATCGGTCTTGGTATTGTTCCAACGCCAGATGCAACACCTGTAATTGTTGATGGCGCATCGGGTGAGGCTTTTGTCGAGCCGAGTGAAACAACGCGCCATGCATTTTTGATGCGTCAACGGGACGATCAAGAAAAATCAGGTCGTGCGGCATCTGTTGCATCAAAGCCAGCGATGACAGCCGATGGTACGCCGATCACAATGCTGATCAATATCGCGGGTCTTGATGATCTAGAAGGCTTGGACCCTTCACTCTGCGATGGCATCGGTTTGGTGCGTACAGAATTTTTGTTCGGGGAAGGTCCAGATTTGCCCGATGAAGACACACAATATCATGTTTATCGGCGGATGATCGAATGGGCGCAGGGCCGTCCCGTGACCATTCGCACATTGGATGCCGGTGGCGATAAGCCCATCAAGGGATTAACCATCGATGGCGAAAGCAATCCGTTTCTTGGTGTGCGCGGCGTTCGTCTTTCGCTGGCACGGCCGGAAATTTTTCGTATTCAATTACGTGCGCTGTTGCGCGCCGCTGTTCACGGCCCCTTGAAAGTCATGGTGCCGATGGTGACGGTTCCGTCCGAACTTGAAGCCGTCCGTATGATGATGGGCAACGCTTTTCATTCATTAAAAAGTGAAGGTGTAACGGTCGCAGTCCCGGCCCTTGGCATGATGATTGAAGTGCCTGCTGCGGCACTGGCTGTGTCGCATTTTAATGCCGATTTCTTTTCGATCGGATCAAATGATCTTGTGCAATACACAACCGCTGCCGGTCGTGATATTGGAGCCGTCGCATCCCTTGCGGATGTGCGCCATCCTGCCGTGTTGCGTTTGATTGAGCTTGTGGCGTCCTATGGCGTAGAAGCGCAGCGTGAAGTCAGCCTGTGTGGAGATGCCGGTGGTGATCCCACGCTCATTCCGGATTTGTTGAAGGCAGGCTTGAGAACGCTTTCCGCGGCACCGGGATTGATCGGTCGCGCCAAGCTCGCCATTTCCGAATTTCATCTTGGGCAAAGTGGGGGTCGATGATGGCCGCTCTCGCACCCGCGCGCGGTGATGTCACTGCCATCTCTGATTACAAAAAGCTTTTGAAACAAGTGTTGGACTTGCGCCCGTCAGGTACACGGCAACGCCTCGCCGTGGCCTTGGGAAAAAATCGCTCTTTCGTGTCGCAAATTGCCAATCCGTCTTACGCCATGCCGATTCCGGCGACGCATTTGGAAACCTTGTTTGACGTTTGCCATTTTTCGGAATCCGAAAAGCGCAGATTTCTCGAAGCCTATCATCGTGCTCATCCCGGACGCGTGCGTCTTGTCAGTTCGCGTGCCGCGACACGCCGGTTGAGTATTGAAGTGCCGGATCTAGGGGATCCGGATCGCAATGCAATGGTTGATACGCTGTTTGAAACAATGGCTCGCAATTTCGTTCGCATTCTGGAAGAACGTGACTCAAAGCGGTGACATCAAAGGGAGAGACATCATGAAAAAACTCATCAATGGTCTTGATACGGTTCTAACCGAAGCGCTCGACGGTTTCGTGGCGTCCCATGATGATCTTCTCACTTTGGGCGCCGAGCATAAATTCGTGCGCCGTAAAACTTTGAAACAAGGAAAAGTTGCTTTGATTTCCGGTGGTGGTTCAGGTCATGAACCGCTCCATGCGGGCTTTGTGGGCTTGGGCATGTTGGATGCCGCCTGTCCGGGGCAGGTCTTCACATCACCGACGCCCGATCAAATGGTCGCCGCTGCAGAATCGGTCGATACCGGTGGCGGCGTTCTCTACATCGTCAAAAACTACGAAGGCGATGTTATGAATTTTGAAATGGCATCTGAAATGGCTTCGGGCCAAGTGCGCACCATCATTACGGATGATGATGTTGCTGTTGAAACATCAACCTATTCAACCGGTCGCCGCGGTGTTGCGGGAACGCTTGTGGTTGAAAAAATAGTTGGTGCAGCGGCCGAACAAGGGCGCGATATC
>CANGPA010000111.1 GCA_947455645.1 Hyphomicrobiales bacterium
AAATCAGTGATCGTCAGGTTGTTTGCGTCTCTCTTTGCGACCGGCACCGTTTCTGGAAGTCGATTGCCAAACCATAAAAGGTCAACGACGCGGACATCATAACCGCGCTCCATGAGACGCGGGACAAGCGCTGAACCGATATAGCCTGCGCCACCAACAACCATGATTCTCATTTTTATCTTTCCTAATTCGTTTTTCTTAATATTGAAACGCAAATGACCGTTCATCCGCGAGCCATTGGGATATGGTTCGAGCGTCACGATCTTTTTGCGAGATGATTGGGTTCGAAATATCGGGCCAATCAATTGCTAAGTCGGGATCGTTCCAGCGAATGCCCGATTCACCCGAACCCGAATATGTTCCGGTGCATTGATATTGAACGTCAACACGATCAGATAATGCGCAAAAGCCACGCGCGAATCCTGCTGGTGCATAAATTTGACGCGTATCATCTTCATCCAAAATGATACTGTGATATTGACCAAGCGTTGGAGAACCGTGCCGCAAATCGACAGCGACAAGAAAAGCCTGCCCCCGCGTGACGCGCATGAGTTTTCCCATGGGCGGTTCCCATTGGAAATGCAGACCCCGTATGACATTTTTTTTAGATACCGAATGATTGGCTTGAACAAATTGATCGGGCAGGCCGGCCTTGGCGAAATCTTGCTTATGATAAGCTTCTTTGAAATAACCCCTATCGTCAGCAAAGGCTTTTGTGTCGACGATGATCAGGTCACGAATTGTTGTTGGAATGACTTCGACAAACATCAGGCCGCTGCTCCGGTAAGGTGCTGAGCAGCGGCGCTCACCGAGAACAGATCACGCAATATTTTGGATGCGACCGCTATATTCGCCTCCGCCCAAACGAGGCCTGACCCGCGATAGCGCAGCGTCGGGTCCTGATAAGGGATGAGGCGATAGGGAACTTCATGCGCATGCGGGTAACGCGGCATGAAGGACATATTGCCGGAATAAGCGGTGGCCACTGCCGGGATGCCATGGGCAAGCATTTCATGAATATTGAGGCCGTAGCCCTCGGCGCGGTGGAGCGAAAGATAGACGTCGCCCATGCGTTGGAAACCCGCCATCTCCTCGTCTGAGAATTCGTCCTCGACGAGCTTGATATTGGTCACGCCCTGCAAGGTGTTGATCAATGCGGTGCGGGCAAAGCCGGTGCGGCGGCCAAAGCGCACTTTCATCAAGAGATACGCATTGGCGTCATCACCGAACGCCATACGCCACGCCGCGATATGGGCGAGCGGATTTTTGCGATCAGGGCAGGTGCCGAGATCCATGATAGCGAGGCCGAGAAAGGCATTCTCCGGCACGCCAAAGCGCGCGCGCGGCAAAGGCGGGACCGTCACGACTTCTACCGCGTGCGGCACGATGCTGACCGGAAGACCGGAGGCGGTAAGCGCGCGGGCGGAAAATTCGGACGGCGTCCAGATTTCGTGAACCACTTGGCAGGCAAAGCCCCAATCGGGCGGCATCACATCGAATTCGGTCACCCAGAGGCCAATGCGATAGGCTTCGGCAAAGCCAGCCGGAACGGTTTTGAACAATTTGCGATATTGGCGCGGTTGGCCAAGAACCAGAAGATTGCGCGAGGCGGGATTATACAACCCCTCATCTTTCAAACGCTCGATTTCATAACGATAGGCGCGACACAGGCCATTATTTTTGTGCGGTTCCACCAGAATGCTGAAGCCATGATCGGGATAGGGACCCACAGGCGCTTTTGGATAGGCGGCGGCCAGACGCGCATTTTTGTGATCACGGCGCCAATCGGCAATGGCAAATCGCGCACGGCCAAAACGGCCGGGCATCGGCGCCAGCCGCGTGGGAACTGTCCCCGTCTCCGGCCATAGGCCGCCATGGGATATGGCGGCGATCCCGGAGATCGTGCTCGGATTGAGGCCCATGACACAACCTAACAGCAACTTACCTTACATAACGTAAGGTTAATTACCTAACGGAAGGTTAGCTCGTCAAGGGCGCGGGGTAGAAATTATAAGCGCGCGAATGCGTGGCTGCGTGACGGCGTTCGGCGCGGCAGAGCGTTTCCGGGAACCGGTGCGGGGATCGGCTTCGGCCTTAAAGGGGAATGAGTCCCATCCGTCAGCGAAGGCGCTACCCCCGCCCGTAGACATCCTCGAGGCGGACGATGTCGTCTTCGCCGGTGTATGAGCCGACTTGCACTTCGATGACTTCAAGCGGCACTTTGCCGGGATTGGCCAAGCGATGCACTTCGCCAATCGGGATATAGGTGCTTTGATTCTCGTGAAGTTCGATGGTCTTGTCGCCGACCGTCACCTCGGCCGTTCCTGACACGACAACCCAATGTTCCGAACGGTGAAAATGTTTTTGAAGCGAGAGACGGCCGCCCGGTTTGACCGTGATACGCTTCACATGAAAGCGCGGGCCAATATCGATGCGTTGATACGCGCCCCATGGCCGATACATTTTGAGATGTTCGCTTGCCTCGCGCTGGCTTTTGGCTTTGAGCGCCTCAACGAGAATTTTCACTTCGCCGGAATTTTCACGGCTTGTCACCAGCACCGCATCACGCGTTGAAACAACCACAACATTATCGAGCCCCGCAACCGCGGTTAGCACATCATCCGAATGCACAAGGCTATTGGTGGTGTCGATCAACGCAACATTGCCAGTGGCGCGATTGCCACGCGCATCATGTTCGGACGCGTCCCACAACGCGCCCCATGTGCCGATATCGGACCAATCAAATTGCGCACGCACCACCGCCGCATGCGCCGTTTTTTGCATGACAGCATAATCGATGGAAATTTTCGGCGCATTCGCAAACGCATCGGCATCGAGAAGCGTGGCACCGAGATCATTTGTGGCAAGATCAAGCGCAGACGCCGCGCAAGCGCTGATTTGCGGCGCGTGATGATCAAGCTCTGCGAGCATGGTCTCGGGCTTGAACATGAAATTGCCGGAGTTCCAGAGATAGCCCTCATCGACGAGATCGGCGGCCATAGAGGCGTTGGGCTTTTCAAGAAAGATCGCGATATGGCGCGCGTCACCCTCAACCTGATCGCCCGGCTTGATATAGCCGTAAGCGGTGGACGGATGAGAGGGTGTGACGCCGAAGGTAACAATCTTGCCAGATTCTGCCGCGGGGATCGCCGTGCTCACACTTTTGCGGAAGCCCTGCACATCGCCCACCATATGATCGGCTGCGAGCACGAGACCCAAGGCGCCCGCATGATGGCGCTTCAGCCAATGGGCGGCGGCGGCAATCGCGGGTGCGGAATCGCGCGGGCTCGGCTCCATGATGATGTCGATCGAAACGCCTACCGCCTCGGCCTGCTCGGCCGCTAAAAAGCGGAATTTCTCATTCGTCACCACCAGCGGGCGACCAAACAAAGCCGCGTCATCGACGCGCTTCAATGTGGTCTGAAACGTCGAGAGCGTGCCCAGAAGCGGCACGAACTGCTTCGGAAAACTGTCGCGCGAGACCGGCCAAAGCCGCGTACCCGAACCGCCGCAGAGAATGACGGGAATGATGTTCATGATGCGGCGCGCTCCAGATTCGGACGGTTTCTAACGGCAACAAGGTCGACAGGACGCATCACTAACCTGATCAATCGCCGATGGGTTCATGGGATTACTGCTTAGTCCCCGCTTCGGCAAACAAAAAATCCCCGCGCCGAGACGCGGGGATTTACCGTTCAACGCGATCAAAGATCTTACGACCGCTTGTTCTGACGATTAGCGATCAGATCATCGACCACGGTCGGATCATTCAAAGTCGATGTGTCGCCGAGATTGGAAAACTCGTCTTCGGCAATTTTGCGCAAGATGCGGCGCATGATTTTGCCCGACCGTGTTTTGGGCAGACCCGGCGCGAATTGAATGAGATCGGGCGACGCGATGGGCCCGATTTCCTTACGCACCCAAGCGACCAGTTCTTTGCGTAACGCGTCGGTTGCCTCGGTTCCCGCCATCAAGGTGACATACGCATAAATACCTTGGCCCTTAATATCGTGCGGATAGCCGACAACGGCAGCTTCGGATACTTTTTCATGGGCAACGAGCGCGCTTTCAACTTCCGCAGTGCCCATGCGGTGTCCCGAAACATTGATTACATCATCAACGCGGCCTGTGATCCAATAATAGCCATCGGTATCGCGACGGCATCCGTCACCCGTGAAATATTTATTCGCATAAGTTGCGAAATAGGTTTCCATGAAGCGCTTGTGATCGCCATAGACCGTGCGCATCTGGCCGGGCCATGAATCTGCAATCACGAGATTGCCTTCGCATGCACCTTCAATCACCGCACCATTCGCATCAACAACTTCAGGCTTCACGCCAAAGAAGGGACGCGTTGCAGAACCGGGCTTCAAAGCCGTGGCACCCGGAAGCGGCGTGATAAGAATGCCGCCGGTTTCCGTCTGCCACCATGTATCAACAATCGGGCAACGATTGTCGCCCACAACGCGATGATACCATTCCCACGCTTCGGGGTTAATCGGCTCGCCAACGGAACCAAGCAAACGCAACGAAGCGCGTGAGGTTTTCTTCACGGGCTCTTCGCCTGCGCCCATCAGTGACCGAATGGCCGTGGGTGCGGTGTAAAAGATATTGACCTTGTGCTTATCAACGACATCCCAGAATCGCGAGATCGACGGATAGGTTGGAATGCCTTCAAACATCAAGGTCGTGGCGCCATTCGCGAGCGGGCCATAAACGATGTAAGAGTGACCTGTGACCCAACCCACATCCGCGGTACACCAATAAATATCCCCGTCGTGATAATCGAAGACATATTGATGTGTCATCGACGCGTAAACGAGATAACCGGCTGTTGTATGCACAACGCCTTTTGGCGCGCCGGTTGAGCCGGATGTGTAGAGAATAAACAGAGGCGCTTCCGCTTCCATCGGTTCAGGCTTGCATTGTGTCTCAGCCTTTGCCGCTTCTTCGTGATAATAATAATCACGACCATCCTGCATATGCACTGCGCCACCCGTACGCTTCACCACAAGTTGTGATGTGACGACGCCCGGAACGCGTTTCAACGCTTCATCGCAATTGGCTTTGAGCGGCACTTTTTTACCACCACGTAAACCCTCATCAGCGGTGATGAGCACTTTTGATTTACAGCCTTCGATACGACCGGCAAGTGAATCAGGCGAGAAGCCCCCAAACACAATCGAATGCACCGCGCCGATACGCGCGCAAGCGAGCATCGCGTAAGCGGCTTCCGGAATCATGGGCAGATAAATCGTGACCGTATCGCCTTTGTGCACGCCATGCGCTTTGAGCACATTCGCGAAACGGCACACTTCA
>CANGPA010000112.1 GCA_947455645.1 Hyphomicrobiales bacterium
ATATCGGTGAGATCGAATTGGCCTTTGCGCATGCGCTCGGCGGTGCGCATGGCTTTTTCTTGATCGATATTCTCGACCGCTTTTTCAACGAGCGAAACAATATCGCCCATGCCCAAAATACGATTGGCGATACGCGCAGGGAAGAACTCTTCGAGCGCATCCATTTTTTCGCCGACACCGACGAGCTTGATCGGCTTGCCGGTGACCGCGCGCATGGAGAGCGCCGCACCGCCGCGCCCATCACCATCAACACGCGTGAGCACAATGCCGGTAATGCCGACGCGCTCGTCAAAGGCGCGTGCCGTGTTGACCGCATCTTGACCTGTGAGCGCATCGGCAACGAGCAACACTTCATGCGGCTTGGCGAGTGATTTCACTTCCGCCACTTCTGCCATCAGCGCGTCATCGACCGTTGTGCGGCCGGCGGTGTCGAGCATCACCACATCGAAGCCACCAAGACGCGCGGCATCCATGGCACGTTTGGTAATCTGCACAGCCGTCTGACCTGCAACAATCGGCAGCACATCAATGCCGACTTGCGCGCCAAGACTTGCGAGCTGTTCCATGGCTGCGGGGCGACGCGTATCAAGCGACGCCATCAAGACTTTGCGTTTTGATTTCTCGGTGAGGCGCTTGGCGATTTTCGCGGTCGACGTGGTTTTGCCGGAACCTTGCAGACCCACCATCAAAATCGCGACCGGCGGCACCGCTTCAAGATCAATCGGCGCGGCATCCGAGCCCAGGGTCTCGACCAGCACATCATTGACGATTTTGATGACCATCTGGCCCGGCGTGACCGAGCGGACAACTTCCTGGCCGACCGCGCGCTCGCGCACCTTTTCGGTGAAAGAGCGCACCACATCAAGCGCCACATCGGCCTCAATCAAGGCCCGGCGAACTTCGCGCAGCGCGGCCGTGACATCTTCTTCGCTCAGCGCGCCACGACGCGTGAGAGCGTTCAGAATACCGGACAGTCTATCGCTGAGGCTCTCAAACATGCTTGATTTTGGGTTCCCAAAATTCCGATCAGAAGACGCGCTTGCCCCAAAGCCAAACGCGCCCGAGGGCGCAACGCGCTGTCGGACGTGGACCTCCGGCCTCTCAAGGACCGGGCGGCGGCTCAAGGACGAGAACGTCGATGAATAAAGCGGGGAAATAGGGGAAAGGCGCGCGAGAGTCAAGAAAAGGGAGAGATGAGCGCTCGATCGGCAACGGCTGTTCTGCGATGCGCGGAGCCTCGGGGATTCGTCATCGCCGAAGATTTAGGCCCCGACCTAGGTTCTGGAACCGGGGATTTAGAGCCTGAGTTCGGGCCTTGGGTCCAGACTGTGAGAACTTCGGATCTTTAGGACGTGGTCATGCCCCAATGACATGGCGAGCCGCGACTCGACAATTTTCAATCACCGATGGTAGCGTCCCTATTGTTAAACTTTACCTAACGGACGTCGCTTAAGGCTGGCACATTTATGATCGACTGAACGTTCATACTCAAAAAACAGTACAGAACATCAAAGACATAAAATCACATATTTTTTGGATCGGGATAAATTTTTTGATGAAAGATAAAACACTGGGGCGAAAGATTACCGACACGATCAGATGGGTATTAACCGGCATTGCCCCCGGCTCCTTGCAACATGATGATCTTGTAAAACTCTTAGACAAGCCAAATCCGATTATATTTGAAATCGGATGCAATGACGGGACAGATACGATTGAGATGCTGCGGCGGTTTCCGCTCGCACAGATCTATTGTTTCGAACCAGATCCCCGAGCAATTAAACGATTTAAAGAAAAGCTTGGAGATAACTTAAACAAAATCAAATTAATTGAAATGGCGATCAGCGATAAGAACGGATCAATTGAATTTCATCAAAGCGACGGTGATCTCGGAGATCTTGAGGAAGGGTGGGATGCTTCGGGCTCCATTCGAGCGCCTAAAAATCATCTTAAACTTCACCCTAAAGTTAAATTTGATCAGGTCATTCAAGTGCAAACAAGTACTTTGGATGATATTTGTGAAAATTTGGGAATTTCTAATATTGATTTTGTTTGGTTGGACGTTCAAGGCGCAGAAGGAGATGTATTTCGCGGTGCCCGCCATATGTTAAAGCACATCAAATATATATACACCGAATATAGTAACGCCGAGCTTTACGAGGGGCAGCTAAGTTTACAGGGGCTGAAGCGTCTTCTGTCCGATTTTAAGGTTACAAGACGATATCCGGCTGATGTTCTCTTTGAACATCACAAGGTGTCAAAAGAATAGCGTCACAGTGAGTATGAACACTCAAAAATTTTGGTGCGCATGATCCGCCGACAAACAGACCAGTCTCAACATGATTTTTTCGATCATCTGTCTTGTCACGGTAAGACCGATGCGGCACTCGCGCTAATCGGCATAGCATCTTTGTAAAGTCCCTCACGGGCCCTTGTGCATTTTACGCGCAATGCCTGCGCGCAGGCGGCGGGCATAGGCGAGAAGACCGCCGCGTCCCGTGCGTTGGGCCATTTCCGCTGCGATGCGGGTGCGAACTCCATGCAGGATGACCCGCGCCGGTTCGACCTGCTCGCGCGCCCAGGCACGGGCGCGGGAGAATTGCGCCGCCACCCAGCGATACCAGGCGAGCTCTTCGAGTTTCTCCTGACAGACCTCAAACAGGATCAACGTGCCGACGAGACCAAAGGCCTTGGCGATCACGAACAAGGCTGTGCCCGAAATGGCAGCGCCTTGGGCGACCATCCAGAGGGCGAAAAACTGCACCGGATAGGAGAGCGCATCCGGCAAGATGAAGACGAAAATCACAATTCCGGCGGGGAGCTTTGAAATCGCGCGCGCCAAAGCCGCTTTGAACGCCTCATAGGGGATAAGCCGCACAAACCGCGCGATCAGCGGTTGCACGAGATCCCACAGCCACGCCTCGATCAAAAAGAGGAGCGCGAGCAGAAACCAGAAAGCCTTGGTGATGCGGCGGGTCATGGCGAAAAGCCATGGCCCCTCATTCTGTCGAGATCAAGGCGGAGCGAATGCTGCGCCCGCCGGTCGCTCAAATATGGATCGAGCGCTTTTCGACGCCGAGGGCGGCTTCCTTCACCGCCTCGCTCATTGTGGGATGCGCGTGGCAAGTGCGTGCGAGATCTTCCGACGAGCCGCCGAATTCCATGAGCACGGCGACTTCGTGAATGAGATCGCCAGCGCCCTTGCCGACGATATGGCAGCCGAGCACACGATCCGTTGCCGCGTCAGCCAGAATTTTCACAAAGCCTTCGGTGGCGCGCATCGCACGCGCGCGGCCATTTGCGGTGAAGGGAAATTTGCCGACGGTGTACACAATACCCGCCGCCTTCAAATCCTCTTCGGTTTTGCCGAGGCTTGCGATTTCCGGAACCGTATACACAACGCCGGGGATCACATCATAATTCACATGGCCTGCTTTGCCGGCGATGATTTCGGCAACGGCGACGCCTTCATCTTCCGCTTTATGCGCGAGCATCGGCCCGCGCACAACATCGCCAATCGCGTAAATGCCGGCTGTGCTTGAACGGAAATGATCATCAATGATCACGCGGCCGCGTTCCATCTGAACGCCTGCGGCCTCTAACCCCAAGCCGTCGGTGTAAGGACGACGGCCAATGGCGACAAGCACAATATCAGTTTCAAGTTTTTTCGCGTCGCCGCCTTTGGCGGGCTCAATCGTGACTTCCGCACCGAGATCATCGGTGTCGATTTTTGTCACTTTCATCCCGAGTTCGAATTTGAAGCCTTGCTTTGCAAACATACGTTGCGCTTGCTTGGCGACTTCATCATCCATGCCCGGCAAGATGCGATCGAGATATTCGACAACGGTGACTTCCGCGCCCAGACGACGCCAGACCGAACCCAATTCAAGACCAATCACACCCGCGCCAACCACCAGAAGTTTTTGTGGCACTTCGGTGAGTTCTAACGCGCCGGTTGATGTGACAACCGTCTTCTCATCAATCGTCACACCGGGGAGCGGCGCTGACTCTGAACCCGTGGCAATCACAATGTTTTTTGTATCAATGGTTTCAATTTTGCCATCGGCTTTTGTCACACTCACTTTACCCGCGCCGGCAATCGCGCCGGTGCCGATGAATGTATCCACCTTGTTCTTCTTCAACAAAAACGCGACGCCCTGAACATTGGCATCAACTGTTTCTGATTTATGTTTCATCATCGCTTTGAGATCGAGCGTGGGCTTGCCGATTTTCACACCGAGCGTGGCCATGCCGTGACCGGCTTCCTCAAACATTTCGGAGGCGTGCAACAAAGCCTTTGACGGAATGCAGCCGATATTGAGGCAGGTACCACCAAAGCTCGAACGCTTTTCAACAATCGCCGTTTTGAGGCCAAGCTGCGCTGCGCGAATGGCGCAGACATAACCGCCGGGGCCGGAGCCAATCACAACAAGATCATAGGACATGAAAGCCTCCGGCTTTATTAAAACGCGAATCCGAATTAATTAGAGATCGAGCACAAGCCGCGCGGGATCCTCGAGCGCTTCCTTCACACGCACGAGGAAGGTGACGGCCTCTTTACCGTCAACAATACGGTGATCGTAAGAGAGCGCCAAATACATCATCGGGCGCACTTCAATCTTGCCGCCGACAACCATTGGGCGTTCCTGAATCTTGTGCATACCGAGAATGCCCGATTGTGGCGCGTTCAAAATCGGCGTCGACATCAGAGAGCCATAAATACCGCCATTGGTGATGGTGAAAGTGCCGCCCTGCATTTCTTCGATCTTAAGCGCGCCATCACGCGCACGTTTACCGAAATCGGCAATCGTCTTTTCGATTGTGGCAAGACCCATCTGATCGGCCTCGCGCACCACCGGCACAACAAGGCCCTTATCTGTGCCAACGGCAATGCCGATGTGATAGTAATTTTTATAAACGAGATCGGTGCCATCAATCTCGGCATTAACAGCAGGGAGTTCTTTCAAGGCCTGTGTGCAGGCCTTCACGAAGAAACTCATAAAACCGAGTTTCACGCCATGCTTCTTTTCAAATGTATCCTTGTAGCGATTGCGCAGCGCCATCACTTCCGTCATGTCGACTTCGTTGAAGGTGGTGAGCATCGCGGCGGTGTTTTGAGCATCTTTCAGACGTCGCGCGATGGTTTGACGAAGCTTCGTCATCCGCACGCGTTCTTCCCGTGACGCATCATCAGCAATTGAAGGTGCGCGCACGCTAACGGGTGTTGCCGCTGCGGGCGCTGCGCCCGTTGCGATGGCGGCAAGCATATCGCCCTTGGTCACACGGCCGTCTTTGCCCGATGCGGC
>CANGPA010000113.1 GCA_947455645.1 Hyphomicrobiales bacterium
GTTGAAAACGGTCTCGAGAGAGATCGCTTCGATGATGCCAATCCGCTGTATCTTATCTCTGTCGATGATGTCAGTGGAAATGTTCGCGGCTCTTTGCGCCTTCTACCAACAACCGGACCGAATATGTTGCGTGATGTGTTCCCCGTGTTGCTGCCGGATGGTGAAGTTGTCGAAAGTGCAACCATCTGGGAAAGCTCGCGCTTCTCGATGGAACCGGGCGCGGAAACACCCGAGCCCGGACGCCTGCTCAGTTATGTCACGGGCGAGCTGCTTGCCGCGATTGAAGAAGTTGGACTTCTTGCTGGTCTGACGGAAGTTGTGTCCGTGTTCGATGCGCGCATGGTCCGGATTTTCCGAAGTGCGGGGTGTCCGGCCCTCATCATCGGCAAGCCGCAACGCATCGGCAGTTGCATGACTTATGCAGGCTTATTTGAAATCAGCGAGCAAGGTCTTGCCAATATCCGCAACGCCTGTGGAATCACTGCGTCGGTGCTTGAACCGCAAAGCGTCAAGCGGCTCTTCGCCGCTTGAAGCACTCCGGCGGGAGACTGCCCGGCTTGACAGGCCGGGCACCTTTCTGTCTCGTCAGAGCGCGCGTCTCCGGCGGGAGCCGCGCGTCACAGCTCCGGCGGGAGCCCCCTGTCTCTTACTGGTGTGGTGCGCCGGATTCGTGTTTGATTTTTTTACAGCTTCTGAACTCACGGCGCTCGGGCTCAGCGTCAAAGTGGCGCTTGTGGCGACGCTTTGGACTGTGCCGCCCGGCATTGCGATGGCCTGGGTGTTGGCGCGTCTCAAATTCCCAGGCCATGCGCTGTTGAACGGTATTGTGCATTTGCCGCTGGTGTTGCCACCGGTGGTGACGGGTTATGTTCTGCTCATCGCGTTTGGGCGAAACGGATTTTTGGGCCATGGGCTTGAGGCGTGTTGCGGGCTCGTTTTCGCGTTTCGGTGGACAGGTGCCGCTCTTGCCGCCGCCATTATGGCTTTTCCGCTTGTGGTGCGCGCCATACGCTTGTCGATCGAGGCGGTTGATCACCGCTTAGAAGATGCCGCCAGCAATCTGGGCGCGGGGCCGCTGACGGTATTTTTGCGCATCACCTTGCCGCTTGCCGCGCCGGGTGTGGTGGCTGCTGCCATTTTGGGTTTTGCCAAAGCGCTCGGTGAATTTGGGGCAACAATTACCTTTGTTTCAAGCATTCCGGGTGAAACACAGACCATACCCTCAGCCATCTATGCATTGATCCAATCCCCCGAAGGCGATGCAGGCGCGCTGCGGTTGATTTTGTTGTCTGTCGCCGTGTCTTTTCTTGCCCTTCTCGTATCCGAGGCGGTGGCGCGCCGCGTGGGACGGCCGCGCTAGCGGGACCGCGCGCCTCCAAAAACTTCAATCCCTAAAATCCGACCTGATTCCCTTGATTTCACGTCGCGCGCCGGACAGTCTCACACCGCCCCGCGCCTATAATTTTTGGACGCAAGGCAGGAGTGACACGGTGCAAGATTTTGATTTCATTATTGTCGGGGCGGGCTCCGCCGGATGCGTGTTGGCTAACCGCCTCACGGAAAGCGGTGCGCATCAGGTGTTGTTGATCGAAGCGGGCGGCAGTGATCGCCGCTTCTGGATCCGCACCCCGATTGGCTATGGTATGACCTTTCTTGACGAAACGGTGAATTGGAAATTTGAAGCGGACCGCGATCCGGGATTGGGCGGACGCGACGTCTATGTGCCGCGCGGGAAAGTGATTGGCGGGTCAAGCTCGATCAATGCCATGGTTTATGCACGCGGCGCAAAAACCGATTTCGAGGATTGGCGCGATGCGGGCAATCCCGGCTGGGGATGGAACGACGTCAAACGCGCCTTCGAAGCGATCGAAACCCGTGTGACAAAGGACGGCACAACGCGCGGCCATGGCCCTCTCACCGTTTCAGACCGGCAATATGATTATCATCCTTTGAAGCGTCATTTCATGAATGCCGCTCACGAGGCCGGCTTGCGGCTCGCCAATGGTGAACCGTCGGAAAATTTTGCAGGCAATGGCGAGGAAGGCTTTGGCCCTTATGTAATCAATACGCGCAAAGGTTTGCGCTGTTCATCTGCGGATGCGTTTTTACATCCGATCAAGCATCGCAAGAATTTGACGATTCTCACCGAAGCGCAGGTTGCTAAAATTCTGTTCGAAGGAAAACGCGCGAGCGGCGTATCTTATCGCAAAGACGGTATGGTGCATGCCGTACGCGCACGGCGTGAAGTGATCTTGTCAGCAGGGGCAATTCAATCGCCGCAGCTCTTGCAACTCTCCGGCATCGGGCCCGGGGCATTGCTCCAAGAGAATAACATACCAGTTCTTCATGCCAATGAGGGTGTAGGTGCGCATCTCGAAGATCATGTCGGCATCAATTATTATTATCGCGCGAAAGAACCAACGCTAAATGCTGTGCTCGGCACATGGGCGGGCCGTATTGCTGCAGGCGTTCAATTCATTCTGACGCGCACAGGGCCGCTCTCGCTCAGCGTCAATCAATATGGCGGTATTGTGCGTTCATCGGAAACGCTTGATCGTCCCGACATGCAGCTTTATTTCAACCCCCTCTCTTATTCGACCGAAAATTCCGGCAAACGCAAACTTACAAAGCCCGACCCGTGGCCCGGTTTTATTTTGAGTTTCAATCCATGCCGACCAACGAGCCATGGCCATGTGCGGATCACATCGCCCGATTCGTTCAAGCAACCGGGTATTCTGTTCAATTATCTGTCAACCAATCACGATCTTGAAGAAGCGGTGCGGGGTGCGCGCTTGATTGGCAAAGTACAAAACACGGCTGCGATGCAGGCCTTGCTTGCGGCGCCGCCGCAATTTGATCCCTCACGCGAAAGCGAAGAGTCGATCATCGCCGATTTCCGCAAGCGCTCCGGCTCTGTCTATCATCCGACCTGCACCTGCCGCATGGCGCCTGAAGCACAAGGCGGCGTGCTTGATCCGCATCTTCGTGTTCACGGCGTTGATGGGCTGCGTGTGGTGGATGCTTCAAGTTTCCCGAATATCACTTCGGCCAACACCAGCGCGCCCACCATGATGTTGGCGTGGCGCGCGGCCGAGTTCATCCTCAACGGCTAAAGGATTTCTCTTGATGGACAAGATCATTTCACTTGAAACCTTTACCAATGAATTTGTGGGTTTTGTGCGCGCAACGACGGAATCGGGCGCAACCGGATGGGGGCAGGTTTCAACCTATAATGCTGATATCACCTGCGATATTTTCCATCGCCAGATTGCACCGCATGCGTTAGGCACCGATGCGATGGATTTCGAGGATACATTAAATCTGATCGGCGAGCGCGAGCATAAATATCCGGGCTCTTATCTACGCCGCGCGATGACCGGACTTGATACAGCGCTTTGGGATATGGCTGGCAAACGCGCGGGTAAGCCGGTTGTGTCTCTGATCGGTGGCAAGCCTGGCAAGCTCCGCGCTTATGCATCCTCGATGAAGCGAGACATCACACCGGAAGACGAAGCCAAACGTTTTTTAAAATTGCGTGACCAATTTGGCTTTGATGCATTCAAATGGCGTGTGGGCCGCGAATGTGGTCGCGATCAGGATGAATGGCCCGGGCGCACGGAAGCGGTTGTGCCAACGGTCAGCAAAGCTCTCGGTGATGGTGTTGCCAAACTGGTTGATGCCAATTCGTGCTATTCCTCGAAACGCGCGATTGAAGTGGGCAAGCTTCTTGCCGACCACGGCATTAGCCATTTTGAAGAGCCCTGTCCTTATTGGGACTATGAACAGACGCGCGAAGTGACCGAAGCACTCGAGATCGATGTGACGGGCGGCGAACAAGATTGCGAATATGTGACATTCAAATTGATGATGGACATGAAGGCGGTTGATATTGTGCAGCCGGACATCATGTATATTGGTGGCTTGACGCGAACGCTCAAAATTTGCGCGATGGCTGCCGAACGCGGATTCAAAATTACACCGCATGCCGCCAATCTGTCGCTCGTAACCATGTGTACGATGCATCTTCTGGGTGCGATTCCGAATGCCGGTAAATATCTCGAATTTTCAATCGAGGGTGAAGATTACTACCCGTGGCAAACGGAACTCTTCTTAGGCGAGCCCTACCGGATTGAAGGGGGACAGGCGACGATCCCCGATGCGCCCGGCTGGGGCGTCGAGCTCAATCCGGCCTGGCTTGAGAAAGCGTCCTATCGCAAGAGTGAATGGGTGCGTTGAATAGAAAAACAAGCACAGTGCGGCGCTCAAGGCGCGGCATTGTGTTTCAGATCCAACCGGGTTGAGCAGCGAGGCAAGTCGGCCTATTCTTTGTCAAAATAACCCTCGTCGGCACTTGATCCGGTTCTCGCCGATGATGGGCTTAAGGTTTGGGATGGAGACGAAAATGAGCCTCGCCGGCACATCGCAAGCGCATGACAAACAGTTTCCGCGTGATTACAGCCTGACGGGCCCGTTAAACCGTCAAGCGCTCGATATTGGCCTCGCCAATGCGGATTGGTACAAAACGGATATTCCCCGCGCGCGCATGAAAGAATTGATGCAGCGCTCCGATGGGCCAGCCACGCGCGACACGATTCTCTGGATCGGGCTGATGATTACATGTGCCGGCATGGGCGCTTGGCTTTGGCCGAGCTGGTGGTGTGCACCGTTCTTCTTCGTTTATGGCGTGCTTTATGGTTCGGCGGGCGACAGCCGCTGGCATGAATTTGGCCATGGTACAGCCTTCAAGACGGCTTGGAAAAATGAAGTTTTCTACCAGATCGCGTGTTTTGTGATTATGCGTAATCCGGTGACGTGGCGCTGGAGCCATTCACGTCACCATACCGATACGATTGTGGTGGGACGTGATCCCGAGATTGGCGCCATGCGCCCACCGGATCTTTTCAAATTGCTGATCAATTTCGTTGGTCTCGTGGATGTGCCAACCGCGATGTCGCAAATGATGCGTTACACATTTGGTCATCTTGATGACGCGGAGAAAGATTACATCCCCGAAAGCGAACGCGCGAAGGTGTTTTTCGTGGCGCGTGTGTGGTTTGCCATTTATCTCGCGACTGGCGTTACCGCCATTGCGATGCAATCTATTCTACCGTTCATGATCATCGGGCTTCCCCGCATGTATGGATGCTGGCACGGTTTGCTTTGCGGCATCACGCAACATATCGGACTTGCCGAAGATGTTCTGGATCATCGGCAGAACTGCCGCACAGTTTTAATGAATCCGATTAGCCGCTTTATCTATCTCAATATGAA
>CANGPA010000114.1 GCA_947455645.1 Hyphomicrobiales bacterium
AGCGTTACGCTTGTGAGTATGGCTGCCGTGTTGCTCTTCGGCGCGATGGCGGCTTGGGCGCTTGCTGAATATCGCTTCAAGGGTTCAAATCTTTTGGCTTTGTTTTTATCGATCGGCATCATGGTGCCAATAAGGCTCGGCTCGATCTCCATTCTGAATATGATGGTCAGCTTTGATCTTGTGAATACACGGCTGTCATTGATCCTTGTCTACACGGCGCAAGGCCTGCCGATGGCAATTTTTATTCTCTCCGAATTTATCAGTCAGATCCCGCGTGATTTACGAGATGCAGCGCGGTGTGATGGTGTTCCTGAAATCGCGATTTTCTTTCAAGTGATTGCGCCGCTTTTACGTCCCGCCATTGCAACCGTCGCGGTCTTTACGATCGTGCCGATATGGAACGATCTATGGTTTCCGCTTTTGTTAGCACCTGGAAATGATACGCAGACGATTACCCTCGGCATTCAACAATTCATCGGTCAATATATCACCGATTGGAATAGCGTCTTGGCGGCGCTTTCGGTGGCGATCATTCCCGTTCTCATCATCTATCTCATCTTCTCACGCCAGTTGATCAGCGGATTGACGGCAGGCGCGGTCAAATAGGGTTTATCATGGCGCAGCTCTCCCTCAGACAGGTTTCAAAATCCTACGGGTCTGCCGAGATTTTGAAGGACATCTCGCTCGATATCGCCGATGGTGAGTTTGTCGTTCTGGTTGGCCCCTCAGGTTGCGGCAAGTCAACGCTCTTGCGCTTGATTGCCGGATTGGATCCCCTCACATCAGGTGAGATATCGATTGGTGGCCGTGTTGTGAATGATCTTGAGCCTGCGCAACGCAAGATTGCGATGGTTTTTCAAACTTATGCGCTCTATCCGCATAAAAATGTACGCGATAATATGACATTTGGGTTGAAGTATGCGGGCTTGCCGCCTGATGAGATTTCACGCCGCGTTGCTGAAGCTTCACGGATGCTTCAATTAGATGACTTGCTAAACCGCAAACCCAAAGAATTATCAGGTGGTCAACGTCAACGGGTAGCTATCGGCCGCGCTATTGTTCGCGAACCGGATGTATTTCTCTTTGACGAGCCGCTTTCAAATCTTGATGCGTCGTTACGTGCATCAACACGCGTTGAACTTTCAAAGCTTCATGCTCTGCTTAAATCAACGATGATCTATGTGACGCATGATCAGATTGAAGCTATGACGCTTGCCGATCGAATTGTTGTTATGAATAAAGGTCGAATTGAACAAATCGGCACGCCTTTGGAACTTTACTATAAGCCGGCCAATCTGTTTGTGGCGGGTTTTATTGGATCCCCCAAGATGAATCAGTTTTCAGCGATTGTTCGTGGGTCTAACGCTGTTACGGGGTTTGGATTATCGGTCCCGATTAGGTCACCCAATCGCGGTCACAACAAAATAATCGGTATTCGCCCCGAGCATTTCGTTGTTGGTGGCGCCGATCAGCATCCCCTGCCGACACGCGTTGAGCTTATTGAACGGCTGGGAGAAATCTCCCATCTTCATATGTCATTCTTATCTGGAGAAACCGTAATTGCAGAATGGCGTGGCCGCAATGCACCTTCAATCGGAGACAAACTGTCCCTAACAGTTGAACATTCAAATATTCATTTATTTGACTCGGACGGTACATGTCTTCTCGATCAATAGAGTGCTTTTACGAAAGCCGGACGATGTTTTGGAATGCTCGGCGCATGTCTGGTTCGATTTCCCGAACCAAATCATTCTTCAAAAAAAGGTTAAGTTGAGAATGGTGGAGCTGAGCGGAATCGAACCGCTGGCCTCCTCATTGCGAACGAGGCGCTCTCCCAACTGAGCTACAGCCCCCCAATGGTTCATCATAATCTGAAACCATTAAGCGCGGTCGGGATAGAGAATTCCGCTTCAAAAAGCAAGCCGTACAGCGGCGCGGCGCGGGTTCCGATTTGGTCAATTGATGTCCAGTCTGTTATTCAACTCTATCAACTCTCGAGCGCGTCATGGCGCATATGCATCACTCTTCATATTTAGGACAATCAATTATGACCCTCAGCCTGTATGACCTTTCTGTGCCAGTTTTCACAAAGTCCCTCCAAGCGCTTTCGGAAGTCCTCAAAAAGGCGGCAAGTCACGCGGAACACAAGAAAATTGACCAAACTGTCTTCATAAACGCCCGTTTGGCACCCGACATGTTCGCCCTAGGACGGCAGGTACAGCTTGCCTCAGATTTTGCGAAAGGTGGGGCCGCGCGGGTCGCAGGGGTTGATGTGCCGAGCTATGCCGATACGGAAACGACGTTTGAGGAGCTACAAGCCCGGATTTCGAAAACGCTCGATTTTATAGGCTCAATTCCGAAAGATAAGTTTGTTGGCGCAGAAAATCGCGACATTGTCGTGCCAATGCGGCCTGAACCTAAGACCTTCAATGCCCTCGTCTATTTGCGCCATGGGGCTCTTCCGAATTTCTTTTTTCACACAACGACGACTTATGACATTTTGCGGCACAATGGCGTTGAGCTCGGAAAGCGGGACTTTCTGGGAGTTTATTGAAAAATGCCGTCCAAATTAACGCGAATTCAGGTTGTTTTCGCCGGATTCGCGGTGATTTTTGGATTGGTTCTTTCGGAGGTTGCGTTGGCGCAGATTGAAGAACCGTCTTTCAAACTTGTTGCCAAAGACGGTGCGTTTGAACTGCGTGACTATGCACCGATCATCGTGGCCGAGGTGGTGGTGGAGGGTGAGCGGGACAGCGCGGTCAATAACGGTTTCCGGATCCTTGCGGGGTATATTTTTGGGGCAAACACATCACGCTCCAAAATTGCGATGACGGCCCCCGTGACCCAATCCAAAGGCGAGACGATCGCCATGACGGCCCCCGTGACACAAACAAGTGCCGGAAATACTTGGATTATTCGTTTTGCTATGCCCGCGTCCTACAAGCTGGAGACGTTGCCGACGCCGGATGATGAGCGTATTTCACTCAAATCCATACCCGGTCGAACGGTCGCGGTGCTGGGCTTTTCCGGACTTTGGACAGAGGGCAATCTCGCTGAGCATCGCGAGGAATTGGCGGCGATTTTGAAGAAAAAAGGCCTAAAACCCAAGGGTTCGGCCACATTTGCGTTTTATGATCCGCCTTGGAAGCCCTTTTTCTGGCGCCGAAACGAGATTCTGCAGGACATCGAGAAGCGCTAAGCGGTGCGCTGCTCCGCCTGAAGCACAGCGGTGATCGCCGCAATCGGGTGTTTGGTCAAATCCTTGGTGATTTCGGCCGTAATTAGGGCAGAAAAGGCCTCTGGAAGGGCTTTTCTGAGCTCGGCCATGGTGCGGGGCGGGGCGACCAAAACGAGCTTTTTGAGCCTTTCCCGCTCGGCTAGACGGACCAAACCGGCCACAATCTCATGGGCAAACCGGTCCTCGGCGAGTTGATGCCAATCCGTCTCCTCGGTTGCAGACCGGCGGGCGCCAATACTGGCATAAACCCGGCCCGGACGGTCTGATCCGAGCTCTCGCGAAGGCGGATCTGGCTGATTCAGCACGGTTTCAACCGTTAAAGAGGGATGTTCGGCCGTTCCGTCATTCACGAGGATCAGCGCTTTGCGGCCATCGCCCACGACAATATGGGTGCCGGCGGACAGGATTGGTGCGGTCATGAAGGAGGACGAATCCCTGGTTGATGAAGTCACAAACAAGGGCGATGAGGTACGCCCGCCCCCCCTTGCAATAAGACAACATCGCGCTCGGTTGATCGTTTCAGACGGCTGTAGTTCTACGGAGCCTCAACGGCGGGTTGCGAGCGCAACGCCCACCACGGTGAGTGCCATGCCGATGAGTTGCACACCCGCAAGAGTCTCGCCAAAGGCGAAATAGGCCTCAACGGCAACGCTGGGTGGAACAAGGTATATGAGGGCTGCGGCACGCGACACGGCGCCACGACGAATGAGCAAGAGCAAGAGGCCGATCGCGCCGAAGGAGAGCGCGAAGACCGACCATGCCATCACCAGCCAGAAGCCCAATGTGAAATCGACATGCATCGGCTCGGTGAGAAAGGCGATCGGTGTAACAACCACAAAGGCGCCGACATATTGCAGCGCTGTGATGGTTCGCAAATCACCCTTGGGGATGAATCGCTTTTGATAGAACGTGCCGGCTGTCACCGAGACCATCGCTAGCGCATTGATGAGAAGCGGCGCGGCAACAACACCAAGGGTGTTGAGATCAACCGAAGACAATTTTGGTGTGAGCACCAAAGCAATGCCAACAAAGCCTGCGGCGATGCCAATCCATTGCAGAAGGCCGATCCGCTCCCGCAAGAGCAGAGGCGCAAGCGCTGCGGTTAGGATGGGCTGAATTGCGGCGATGAGTCCGGAAATGCCAGCGGGTACGCCTCGTGAGATCGCATACCAAACACCGCCGAGATACAGCGCGTGCAACAACAGGCCCGAGATCAGGCCATGAACCAAGGCCCTACCCTGCGGCCATTCTGCGCGGCCGATAATGGCAATGGCACCAATGGCGACAAAGGCGAAAGCAAAACGCAGCGACAGAAAAGTCAGAGGATCAGAATAATCCGCGCCATAACGCGCTGAAACCCAACCGGTTGACCAGATGGCCACAAAAATCGCCGGTGCCGCTTTTAAGAACAGCGAGGCCTGTGAGGAAGACGGTTGAGACACGATGATCGACCCAAAAACAAAGACAGCGCCCTGATACCGGATCGATCAGACCGGGTCGAGGTCACCCATCGCAGAGCGGCAATGCACCATGATGCGCAACATAGGCTCCGCATGAGAGCAATAAACCACGCCCGATTGACAAGTGGCCGATATCCGTATTTCTGGTGCCGTCATCTCTTATTTCGTGACGGGCCTCATGTCTCTCTTCGCGTTCACAGCTTCGCTCAAGAAAACGAAAACCGCCAAAACAGGCGGCGTGAAAACGCGCGCATAAATTTCCCTCGCTCCGGTCTCTCCCCCCGGCGGGGATGAGGCCAAAACACCCGAGGCCGGGTGTCATCAGGGGAGCGGATCAAGAGTTCAAGCAGCAAGGATTTCAAAAATGGGTTTCAAGGTCGCAGTTGTCGGCGCCACGGGCAATGTGGGTCGTGAAATGCTCTCCATTCTGGCGGAGCGCGCTTTTCCTGCCGATGAGG
>CANGPA010000115.1 GCA_947455645.1 Hyphomicrobiales bacterium
AAAGTACACGGCATTGAGGCTTTGCGGGTTGCGGATTCCTCTGTCATGCCGCGTGTCCCGTCATGCAACACCAATGCGCCAACAATCATGATCGGCGAAAAAGGGTCAGATCTCATTCGTGGTCGAGAGCCTTTACCGCCTGTGACCTTTGCTCACGAGAAGAATGATCAGCGGCCGCGGGCGCGTCAATTTGTGATGTAGGATTTTGATGTCTATTTTCATAACGAGTCTTTTTTGATTTCAGGGGCCCCTTGATGAATGATGATGCGCTTTTATTTCCGGCCGGAATTCAGATTTCCAGCCTCACCGGTGCGGTGTCGCCCGCAACAGGACAATATGAAAAGCGGTTGAGTGAATTGCGTGAAATCTTCGCGGATAAAACTGCATTTGATGAAGCTGTAACTCATCAACATGATCCACTGGTCTATCGCGTCGTTGAATATCGGCCGCCAAATTCCGATATTTTCTTCGGCACAACAACCATGTTTCCGGGCCATGTTGGCGGCGAGCTATATATGACGCGTGGTCATTTTCACGCACGGCGCGATATGGGCGAGATTTATTACACGCAATCCGGCAAAGGTATTTTGCTGCTTGAATCACGCGAGGGAGATTCACGCACGGTTGAGATGAAACCGGGTGTTTGCGCGTTCATCCCGCCTGACTGGGCGCATCGCTCGATCAATGTCGGTGATGAGCCGCTGGTTTTTGTCTGGGCTTGCAATCCTGAAGCCGGGCATGATTATGCCGAGATCCTGAAACGTGGAATGAGAAAGCGCGTGATGAAAACAGACGACGAGATTCGGATCGTCGATAATACCGCCTTCGCCTGATCATCACCATGTTCGATGACCGAGAGCCTCTCATTGTCGTTTGTGGTGAAGCTATGTTTGATCTCTTCGCTGCGTTGAGCCTTGCCAATCGCGCGGCTGCGATTACATGCAACCGGTTCGGCGCGGATTTACTGCGCAAAGCCGATCTCGCCGCAAAGTTATTCTAGACTTCGGCCAACAACATGCTTCGCCAATCTTTGAAGGCTGAACGCCAGTAAAAATGCTGGCATAGCCATGAAAAGAGCTGCCGCCGCCATATGAGATAACTCTTCTGCCTCTCCGCCGGCTTGCGCTTCTTTCATAGAAAGTTGCCCGACCATCCAAGTCGTCAGAGTCTCGGCATGATCAAAAGTGAGATAGGTCGCGAAAAGATATTCGTTCCAACATAAGAGAAATAAGAGCAATCCGATTGTCACGAGCCGTGCGCGATTTATCGGCATAAGGATATCAACGAGAATTCTTAAATGACTCGCACCATCAAGCCGTGCTGCGTCTTCCTCCACCGTTGCATTTAAACCCAAAATAGGGACCACAAGGAGGAGGGCGAGCGGATAATTGAATGCCGAATAGATCGCAATGAGAAGGCCCTGCGTATCGATAATATCCATTTGGGTCGCAAGCAGATAAGCGGGGAGAGCGACAAGAACAGGAGGTACAAGACGGAGTGCAATCACCGCGAAAAAAATCGGAGTCTGATATCGGGATAATGCGATATGTGTTTTTCTAAATCGTGTCATGCCGTAAAAAGAAAATACGGCAAACGTGAGTGTGATAGCTGCCGATATCGAGCTGATGAGCAATGAATTTATAAAACGCGGAATGAGGCTCTGTGTCGGATCAAGCAGAATGAAATGCCAAGCAGCAAGACTGGGCATAAAATCGACAAAGGGAAGATAACTTGGCGGTCGATCAAGATCAGCAACGGATTTTAATGAAGCCAGCGCCAGCCAATAAATGGGCACGATGCAAATGACCGACCAAATACCCAAAACGAGATAAGTAGCAGCGTGACCTAAATTGAAATACTGACCTCGTTTGGATGAAAACACCATCTCAATTCCAGAAACGATATATGATCATGAGGGTATAAATCCGATCCAAGCTGTCTCATTGCGCGACGCCGGCGGTGGCTCGTCAAAAAATTCCAGAACGACATTCTCCCAATCTACAAATGCGACATTGACCGGAGCGCCCCCGCCTTCAAGGCGATAGGATGCGATGAGCTTGGTGTCGAATTCTGAAATCTCGTCCATTGCGTCTGTAAGGGATGGCCGCCTTACACCGATATGGCTATGGGCGAATTGTTTTAAATGGGGCCGCCCTTTGATTTCGCAAAATTCGATAGGGGCATTGTCCGGCCCGTTGAAAAACACATAGCGGACGCCCTGCTCCCAGAATTCAGCAATCTCGCGCGGGCCATCAGGAGTAAAGTCTTTAGAAAGCTCTGCACCCTTTGATTTGAAATGCCCGGCATGTGTGTCGATATCGGATACGGCAATCGCCAGATGATCGAAGGGCAACGCGATGAAATCATCGGGCACATTACCGTGTGCGACGATTTTGACGGCCTGTTCGCCAAGTCGCCACACATCGTCTGAGTGTTCAAAGCCGAATAGTGTTTTGAGAATTAGACCCGCTGTTGCCGGATCCTTTACACTCAATACTGGGATCATCCGTTTCCCTGCTCCTGCGAATGCGCGCTATTCCATCCATCGAGTTGATCAAGATCATCATAGAATGATTTTGAATGATCATAGAGCCGCGCATAGATCGACATCATTTTATCATAGCGTTCGACCCATTTCGGATCGGGTTTGATCTCGTCGGTATAATGCACCATGGCTTTGGCCGCGTCTTCAAAATTTCTGTAGTCTCCAAGCGAATAAGCCATTGTCATTGCCGCACCAATAACACCGCACTCGGCCTCCTGCGTCATCACATAAGGTACATTATAGAGCGATGCTTTGATGTTGAGCCATAGACTTGATTTCGCGCCACCCGATGCCGCAACAATTCTGTCAGGCTTGGCGTTGCCATCGGCCAATTTGTCGAGCTTGAGGCGAACGGAGAATGCAACACCTTCCATGACTGCGCGATGCAGATCATGCATCGTGTGCTCGGCTTTCAAACCAAAATAGTGCGCGCGTGAATTCGGCATTTGCGCAACGCGTTCCCCTGACAGATAAGGCAGGAAGAAAAGACTATTCGAGCCTGCTGGTGCTTTTGCGGCACTCTCTTCAATATCGTCATAACTTAATGTGTTGTCGTGCAGAGCGCGCCGCGCCCATCTTATCGCGTCACCACCCGCATCAACCAATGTCATGACACCCCATTTGCCATTTGGCATCAAAACATTTGCGGCCTCATCATCAAGAATAATATCATCACGCAAAATCGTGATGATGCTCGACGTACCTGTCACATCCGATCCCATGCCGGTTGCAATAACGCCCGAACCGAGCAAAGCCATGGGATAATCTCCGGCCCCAACGAGAACCGGTATGCCTTCCGTAAGACCGAGAAGCTCTGCAGCTTCACGCGATAATCCGTCGAGCACATCATAGGATTGGCGCAATTTCGGCAGGATCGAACGCGGCACGCCGGTCAATTCACAAAGAGTGTCAGACCATTCACGCGTTTTCCAATCCATCAGAAAACTCAAAGAGGCTTCGGTGTAATCTTGTGCGAACGCGCCCGTGAGTTTGAAATTGATCCAATCCTTCGGCATCAGAACATGGCGCGTGCGGCTAAAGGCATCGGGGTGGTTTTCTTTGATCCACATAAGCTTGAACGCAGGCCAAGCGGGTGCAGGGATATTGGCTGCAAGTGACAGAGATGTTTCTTGCGAAACGCGTTTTTTAAACGCATCGACTTGCGCGACGGTCCGTTTGTCATTCCAGAGTGGAACGGCATCAAGCGTCAATTGACCAAGCGCATCGACAAGAACAGTTCCATGCATTTGTCCGCAGGTGCAGATCGCAGCCACGCGCGTGGCAGCATTCGGAATTCTCTCGAGAACGTTGCGGATGGAGGTGATCGTACCGGTCCACCAATCCATGGGCCGCTGCTCCGACCAGCTGAATTGCGGAACAATTTGCTCATGCTCCTGATGCGCATAGGCTAAAATTTTACCGAATCGGTCGACAAGCGCCGCACGCAATCCGCCCGTACCGACATCAATTGCCAGATAAAGATCGCCCATCTTCGCCCCTGTAAATGCCACTTTCCCCGCGCTGTTGTCTTGGGCGCTTAAACTGGCATCCCGTTCAACATGGAGGACAGGATCAATCACCTTGATCAGCTGATCAATTGATTTGTTTTTTCTGACGTGAGGTCGGCGGTCGTCCTTTTATTTGGGGCGTGGGCCGGGAGGGGCCCTGATCCGAGGCCCTCGGGCAGTTCCCGAAGGGTCATGCCTGAAGGGCAGGGACAGGGCCCATTTTTGATGCGGCAAGAATCTTATAAATTATTGAAAATAATGAATTTTTTATCATTCCTCGGCGGAGTATAAGACCGCTTAGTGGGATTGCGGCCGGACTTTTGAGGGAGCGTTGGAAATAAGGGCCGCCAGAATATTTCAAAAAAATTTTCCATCCGATGATCAGCCAACCGTGATGTAAGGCCATAAAAACACAAAGTTTTTTCTGGATTTAGGTTTGTTTCACAAAAACGATCAGTGTGTTTGCGGCAATTTTACTCGCCCTTTGATCTTGAACCCGTAACGGGCTTCACTACACTGGTGCTCAATCCGGCATTGTTCGGAGGGGGTCGACGTACAAGTCGATGAAACGGGAGGTATAATTATGAAGTTCTATAAGAATGCTGCCGTTGCGGTAGTATCTGCTATTATGCTGTCTGGACTCGCGTCAGCAGCGAGCGCGGGCGAATTTGACGGCGTGACCGTCAATATTCTCACCCGTCCGGGTCCGGTCATCGCCGGTCCGCTGAAAGAGCGTGGCGTTGCGTTCGAAAAGGCAACAGGCGCAAAAATTGTTGTGAACGAAGTTCCTTTCGCTGAAATCTTCCCGAAGATTCAGAACGACTGGACGACAAAGACCAATTCGATTGATGTTGGCGTGTTCGCGGCAGGTTGGGGCGTTGAACTCGATGCCGCCGGGTTGCTCGAAGACCTTGATCCTTATATTGCGA
>CANGPA010000116.1 GCA_947455645.1 Hyphomicrobiales bacterium
AAGACACCAATGTCGCGCAATATTTGTGGCTGCGCTTGCTCGCACAAGGCCGCCGCAATGTCTGCTGCGTCGGCGATGATGACCAGTCGATTTATGGCTGGCGTGGCGCGGAAGTCGATAACATCTTGCGCTTCGAGAAAGATTTCCCGGGCGCCGTCGTGATCCGGCTTGAACGCAATTACCGCTCGACCGGCCATATCCTGAATGCTGCCGGAAAACTCATCGCGCATAATCAAGGCCGGTTGGGTAAAACGCTTTTCACCGATGATGAAGAAGGCGAAAAGCCAACGCTGACCGGTGCATGGGACTCGGAAGAAGAAGCACGTTTAATCGGCGAAGAAATCGAAGCCCTGCAACACAAAGGTCATTCGCTCGCCGATATGGCGATCCTCGTAAGAATTTCGGCGCAAATGCGCGAGATCGAAGACCGCTTTGTCACGCTTGGACTTCCCTATCGTGTTATCGGCGGCCCGCGCTTTTATGAGCGCGCCGAAATTCGTGATGCGCTCGCTTATTTGCGCGTGGTGGCAAACCCGACCGATGATTTGGCGTTCGAGCGCATCGTCAACACACCGAAGCGTGGCTTGGGTGATGCGACGATTGAGCAAGTTCATTATTTCGCGCGCAAACATGGTGTGGCCATGCTTGAAGCGGTGCGACGTTTGATTGAGACTGACGAACTAAAACCCAAACCGCGCGCCACCTTGCGTGAGTTGTACAAAAGTTTCGAACGCTGGTCGTCGCTGATTGAAACCATGAAGCATAATGAGTTGGCTGAACAGATTCTTGAAGAATCCGGCTACACCGATATGTGGCAAAAAGAACGCACCGCCGACAGCGCGGGACGTCTTGAAAATTTGAAAGAACTTGTCCGCTCGATGGAAGAATTTCCTGATTTGGCAGGCTTTCTCGAACATGTGTCGCTTGTGATGGAAATGAGCGACAATGACAGCGCCGAGCGCGTCTCGATCATGACCTTGCATGGGGCAAAGGGGCTCGAATTCGACACCGTCTTTCTACCCGGTTGGGAGGAAGGTCTCTTCCCCAATCAACGCGCGCTCGATGAAAGCGGTCGTGCAGGCTTAGAAGAAGAACGCCGCCTCGCTTATGTCGGGCTCACGCGCGCGCGCCGTCGCGCCAAACTTTATTTTGCGAGCAATCGCCGCATTCATGGCCTGTGGAACGCCACCGTGCCTTCGCGTTTCATCGATGAATTGCCGCCAGAGCATGTCGAAGTCATGGATGCGCCGGCCGGCTTTGCCGGAGGCCATGGCGGCTATGGCCGCTCGCGCTTTGATCAAGGCGGGTTTGGTGGTTCATCCTATCAAACACCGGGGTGGCAACGCGCGCAGCAACGCGGCGGTCCGGCATCAGGATCAAGCGGTTCGGGCGGATCCAGTCAAACAGGAGGTCGCGCGCGCATCGCCGGATCTTACAATGAGCAAGAAGACCGTTTTGGCAGCCGTGACGAGGGTCGCAGCAAGCGCTTTAGCGATGACGGTTTCTCCGAACGCAGCGAGCCCTATCGCGCACCGCCCGTCCGACGCAGCACACTGATGATCGAGGGCGAACTCGTCGCCAAATCCACCGGCGCGCCCTCAAAATTTAACGAAGGCGAACGCGTCTTTCACATCAAATTCGGCAATGGCACGATCACCGGCGTCGATGGCAACAAACTCACCATCGATTTCGACAAAGCCGGCCGCAAAATGGTGCTTGAAAGTTTTGTGGAGCCTACGGCTTAGGTCTCCAAAAAATCTCGACTTTTCCGCGGTCTCTTGGTATGATAAAGTCATACCAAGTCAATCGAGGGAAGTTCCATGTCCGGTGTTGCCAAGCGTACATTTAGTCTCTCAAAAGATCAGTCGGACTTTATCGATGCGAAGGTGGCGTCGGGAGATTATGCTTCCGGCAGCGAGGTCATCCGCGAAGGGTTGCGCGTTTTGAAAGCGCGAGATGCCGCGATTGAAAAATGGCTGCGCGAGGAAGTCGTCCCCACCGCGCTGGAAATGCAAGCGCATCCTGAGCGGGGTGTTCCGATCGACGAGGCTTTTAAATCTATCCGCGAAGAAATCGCGCGCCGTAGAGCGGAAGCATAATGCGGCGACGCAAAGTCATTCAATCCGAAACGGCAAACCGTGATATCGTCACAATCTATTTTCGCATCGCGGAAATGGCAGGCCATTCTATCGCTGAGCGCTATGTCAACCGCATCGAAACCTATCTTTCAAATTTTAACCTCGCCTCCGAACGTGGCACGCGCCGCGACGAATTGATGCCCGGACTACGCATCATCGGTTTTGAGCGCCGCGTGACGATCGCTTTTACCGTCGACGAAAACCAAGTTACCATCTTGCGCGTTTTCTATGGCGGCAAAGATTGGCAAGACGATTGGCAAGACGATGGGGAAGAAGGCGAATAATCGCAGCCCTCTCAAAAGCGTTCCTGCAAAAATAAAGAATGCACCCGCGCGAGATGACGCCGTTGATACGCCATCTCGTTCCGACCGCAGATCACACCTAAGAACATGCCTGCATGCGGTGGAATTTAACGCGGCAAAATCCGGCGCACACGTTCGATGAGAATATCCCATGCTTCGGGATCGCCGCCCGGAATTCCGAAGCGCAACCAATTCGGCTTGTCTTTGAAGGCGCGCACGAGAATGCCCGATTGCGCAAGCCGCTGAAACATCTCTTGGGCGTGATCACCTTCAGCAAGACGATAAAGCGGCGTGCCGCCGATCACTTTTAATCCAAGCCGCTCGATGATGGAATCGAGATCAGAACAATCTTCCTCGAGCCGCGCCATGGTTGCGGTCAGCCAGCCTGTATCGCCATAGGCCCGCAAGCCGATTTCAATCGACGCACCTGAAATGGGCCAGGAGCCGAGCGCCGCGCGAATGGCTGCGCCATCATGCGGGCCCGCCAAAGCAAAGCCCAGCCGCAAGCCGGCAAGGCCAAATGTTTTGCCGAAGGAGCGCAAGATCACCGCGCCTTCATTGGGCAAGCGGTGCACAAAGCTCGCCGCGTCTTCCATCAAATCCATAAAGGCTTCATCGACAATCAATCGCCCGCCTTTGCGCGCGAGCTTGCTGGCAAGCGCGGTCAGATGCGGCAGTTCGACAAGGCGTCCGCACGGATTATTCGGATTGACAATCACGACCGTATCAAACGCATCGGAGGCCAGAAGCGCTTCGATCGTGTCGACACTCTCAACGTCGGCGCCAGCTGATTCCCATGCAATCGCGTGTTCGGAATAGGTGAAGCCCAAAATGCCGACACGCTTAGCCGGAAACAGCCGCGGCAACATGTGAATGAGCGTTTCAGTGCCCGGTGCGGCAATGACATAGGATTCAAACCGCGCCCCAAATGTGTGGGCTGCAGCCGCCTCCAAAGCGCGGATTTCATTTTCCTCTGGCAATCGGGTCCATGATGCCTCAGAAATCTCCCCCACCGGATAGGGCGCGGGGTTGATCCCGGTTGAGAGATCGATCCAAGGCTCGGGCGCGCCGGGAAACGCATGGCGGGCATCAAACAGCCGGCCGCCATGAACCACGAGGCTTTGAAGCGCCCGGTCCGGGTCGAGGGGATCAATGGTTACGGGCTCACTCTTCATCGCCGCTACTCAACTCCTAATCGAAGGGCTCCTTGGGTATCCGCAAGCGCTTTACCGCGCAATCGGTCATCCCGTCACCTGGATTGGTGCCCTGATCCATTTTCTTGACAGAATGATGAACCGCCCGGGCTGGTCCTTTGCCGCGCGCCGCGTGAGCGGGGTGGCCGCGCTCGTGCTTTTGCTGCTCATAACCGTGCTCGCGGCGCATCTGCTCGAGCGGCTCGTTTCGGGTCATATTATCGGGTTTTTGATCGTCATTCTGCTTGCCGCGACCCTTCCCGCACAGCGAAGCCTCTATGAACATGTCGAAGCCGTGGCAAAAGCGCTTGAAACCGAGGGTGTGGAGGGCGGACGCAAAAGCGTCGCCATGATCGTCGGACGCAACACGGAGGTGCTTGATGAGGCCGGTGTGAGCCGTGCGGCAATCGAGAGTTTAAGCGAGAATTTTTCCGATGGCGTGGTCGCACCAATCCTGTGGACAGCGTTGTTCGGCTTGGCCGGAGGCGTGTTTTACAAGGTGGTCAACACGGCCGACAGCATGATCGGTCATAAAAACGAGCGCTATCATGCCTTCGGATGGGCCGCCGCGCGGCTTGATGATCTGATCAATCTGCCCGCTTCGCGGCTCACGGCTTGTTGGATTATGCTGGCCGCGTTTCTCTTGCCCGGTGCGTCATCTTGGAATGCCATCCGTGCGATCCGGCGCGATGCCCCGCATCACCGCTCACCGAATGCCGGATGGCCGGAAGCGGCGATGGCGGGCGCGCTTGGCTTTGCTCTCGCCGGTCCGCGCGTCTATGGCAAGACCATGGTCGATGACGTTTATATGGGTGATGGGCGAAGAGATTTATCAGCAACAGATATTCGCAACGCGCTTCGTCTCTATCGTATCGCTTGTGTGATTCAAGGCGCAGTGATCATCGCGCTGGCAGTTTTAGTCAAGCAGTAGCTTTTTACGTCAAAAGGTCCTTCGACTCGTCGCTGCGCGACGGCTCAGGATGAGGAAAAAATAACCTCATGGTGAGGAGCATCATGAAATGATGCGTCTCGAACCACGCAAAAAATACGTACCCTAACTTCACCGCGCAAGCGTAAGCAATCCCTCACAATCGACATGCGCTTCGAGATGATCGGCTAACGCGTCAAGCGTTTTTTCGACGCTCGATTCATAAGCAAAGCCTGACGAAGTCCCGCCAATCCATTCAAGCCATGACGCACGCTGTTGATCATCGGCGAAGAGTCCATGCACATAAACGCCGCGCACGCGCCCGTCTGCTGACATCGC
>CANGPA010000117.1 GCA_947455645.1 Hyphomicrobiales bacterium
CATGCGCAGTTAAAGGAACTTCAACATGAACAACCCCGTCACAACAAAACGCGATGGCGCTGTATTTGAGATTACGCTCGACCGCCCAAAGGCGAATGCAATCAATGTCGCAACAAGCCAAGCGCTTTATGCTGCATTTGCAGAATTTCGCGATGATCCCACGTTATCAGTTGCGATTTTGTCTGGTGGCGAAGGGCGATTTTTTTCCGCCGGATGGGATTTGAAAGCGGGCGCTGAAGGTGAAGCCGTGGATGCCGATCATGGTCGGGGTGGTTTTGCGGGCTTGACCGAATTTTGGAATCTCGAGAAGCCGGTGATTGCGGCGGTGAATGGTCTTGCATTCGGTGGTGGATTTGAATTGGCGCTCGCAGCGGATTTGATTATCGCGGCAGACACCGCCGAATTTGCGCTGACCGAAGTCACGCTTGGCATTATGGCCGATGCGGGTGGCGTATTGCGCTTGCCGAAGCGCATTCCTCTTCCCATCGCGATGGAAATGCTGATGACCGGGCGGCGCATGTCGCCCGATGAAGCCGCGCGTTGGGGTCTCGTCAACAAAGTCGTGCCGAAGGATCAATTGATGCAGGAAGCGCGCGCGCTGGCTGCCACTATCGCCGCGAATGCGCCCCTCGCATTGAAAGCAATCAAAGCGGTGATCAAAGCGACATTGCCACTTGATGTGAAAGACGGCTACGCGCTGATGCGTTCGGGCGCGATCCCCGCTTACACCGCCATGCTCACATCCGAAGATGCGCTTGAAGGGCCGCTGGCTTTTGCTGAAAAGCGCAAACCAGAGTGGAAGGGGCGTTAAGCGCTTTTGCGCGAACGCTCGCCCAAAATTTGGTAGATCACCGCGCCGAGCACGATCAATCCGCCGATGATTGCGCCATCGGCTGGACGTTCGCTAAAAATCATAAACACCCATAAAGGGGCAATGACCGTATCAAGCAGGCCGATCAATCCCGCTTCCGCTGCCGGAATACGCGCGACGCCGCGCATATAAAGCACATTCGCGACACCGATTGTGATCGAGCCCAAGACTGCTAGCAGGATCAAGTCACGAATTGTAACTTGCGAAAAATCGCTTAAGGGCCACGCAACCGCCGCGCATAAAATACCTGACAATATGGAATGCGCAGCCATCGACATTTTGGGATGGCGGCGTGACAAAATCACAAGGGCAGCGAAACTCAACACCATCACGAAGCTCGCCATATCGCCTTTGACATTGCCGGCCTGATAAGATCCACCCACCATGAACATGACGCCCGAAAGAGCAATCGCGCTCGCAAACATTGTGCGCATGGCGACGCGTTCGCGAATCCACAACCATCCCAATAGTGCCACGACAAAAGGCAGCGTCGTATAAACGATCATGACGTTGGCAACTGTCGTCCAATTCAGCGCTTGCATATAGGCCATCATGCCAATCGTATTGATCGGTACGATCACAAAGCCTGCAAAGGGAATCGTCGCAAAAGGCCGGATGATATTTTTGCGGTCAACCCAAGCGACATAGACGAACAAGGACAAGGCACCGAAGAAAGCGCGACCACATTGAATGGTCCACACATCAAGCGTGAGATAACGCACCCAGATACCCGCCGTGCTCCAGAGAAAGGCAGCCAACGCAATATAGGCGATGCCGCGCCACCGCGACCGCCGTGCTTTGCGCAGCGCAGCATCGTGAGGAGAGAGTATTACATCAGACATCAGTGTATCCGGAGCGTATCGATTGAGACGGGTATGGAATCTAACGAGAGTTCGTGAAACATTACGTCAAAAAAGGACATCGGCCACCCTTTGTGCGACATGGGGTATAGACAATCGGGCGAAGCGTCCGGCCCGTCGCGCGCAGTCAAGTCATAGTCGCTCGGGGGCTTCCCTACACCATTGTGTTCCGCTCTATTAGGGTCAGTCATTGGTCACAAGCCGCGGAGCGCCTCCATGTCCTCATCGATTCATACCGTCGCTATTATCGGATCTGGCGTTATCGGCTCCGGCTGGGCCGCGCGCTGCCTCGCCCATGGACTCGATGTTGTGGCGTTCGACCCCGCACCGGATGGCGAAGCCAAAATCCGTGCGGCGATTGCCAATGCATGGCCTGCTCTCGAAACCGCAGGGCTTGCCAAAGGCGCGAGCCAGACCCGTTTGACTTATGTTTCAAGCGTAGCGGACGCGGTCAAAAATGCAGACTTTATTCAGGAGAACGCGCCCGAGCGCGAGGAGTTAAAACAAAAACTTCTCGCAGAAATCGACTCGCACGCAAAACCCGGCGCCGTCATTGCGTCATCCACGTCCTATCTTTTGCCGACCAGCCTGCAGAAGCTATGCAAAGATCCGTCACGTATTGTGGTCGGTCATCCCTTCAACCCCGTCTATCTCTTGCCGCTTGTTGAGATTGTTGCTGGTGAGAAGACGACGCCTGTCACCGTGGAGACAGCGAAGACGTTCTATCGCCAGATCGGCATGCGGCCTTTGCATGTGCGTAAAGAAATTGAAGGCTTCATCGCCGACCGTTTGATGGAAGCTTTGTGGCGTGAAGCGCTTTGGCTTATCAAAGACAATGTCGCAACGACGGAAGAGATCGATGCGGCAGTTGTTTATGGCTGCGGCTTGCGCTGGTCATTGATGGGCACATTCCTGACCTTCCAATTAGCAGGCGGTGACGCCGGCATGCGCCATTTCATGCATCAATTCGGCCCTGCATTGAAGATGCCCTACTCCTACACACCAGCACCGGAGCTGACTGATCAGATCATTGATCGGATTGTCGATGGATGCGAACATCAAGCGGCGGGACGCTCTGTGAAAGAACTCGAGCGTCGTCGCGATGCGTTTTTGAACGATCTTTTGAAACTTGTGAAAAATTACTGGCCGGAGGCCGAAGGGCGTCCGGATCACATCTAATCAAGTTGATCAATCATGACCGAACCTCTTCATCTTTATGACGCGGTCGTGTTGAAAGACTGGGTCGATTTTAATGGCCACATGAATGATGCGGCCTATGCAATCCCATTTTCGCGTTCAATTGACGCGTTGATGGATCAGATTGGGCTTTCCGAGACTGATCGCAAGGCCACGCAACACACGTTTTTTACATTGGCGATGCAGTTGCGGTTTCATCACGAAGTGAAAGAGGGCGAGCCTCTTGCGGTCACGGGACAAATTCTTGAAATCGACGCCAAGCGGCTAAGACTTTATCAATGGCTGCGCCATGGAATAACCGGAACTCTGCTTGCAACATGTGAACAATTGCTGGCATCGATCGATCAGACCGGCCCAAAGATTTCACCCTTTTTGCCAAAGACGGCGGAGGCGCTTGCGCAACTTGCGGAGACCCATGCGTCACTTCCTGTTCCGGCTGATGCGGGACAAGGCATTGCGCTCAAACGAAAGTAAAAGCGATCACATTTGAGTGGCAAGCGGCACAGGTTCGATGCGATCCTTGCGCGGCGAATAGCCGAAACGAGTACGATAGGCGCGCGAGAGCGACGAAGCTGAAGAAAAGCCCGTCGCCATGGCAACTTCCATGACGGATAAATCGGTTTGCCGCAAAAGCTGCCGTGCGCGTGCCAGACGCAATTTCAAATAATAACCTGATGGCGTGTCCTTGAGATGTGCCCGAAAGAGTCGCTCTAATTGACGCGATGACACACCGCTCAATGCCGATAAATCTGGCCCTTCAAGCGGCGATTCGAGATTGTCTTCCATCGCCTCAATGATGCGAATCAGTTTCTGATTGGTGATGCCAAGACGGTTGGCCATTTGCATGCGTTGATGCGTACTGCGATCGCGAATGCGATCATGAATAAATTGCTCAGAAACCGCGACCGCAAGATCACGCCCGTGTTTGAGGCCGATCATATGCAGCATCATGTCAAGCGAGGCTGTTCCGCCCGCGCATGTAAAGCGCCCTTTCCCGATCTCAAAAAGTTCGTCGCTGACATCAATCAAGGGAAACTCTTCCCGAAAGGCGGGTACTGCCTCCCAATGCATGGTCACACGTTGATTATCGAGAAGGCCGGCAGCTGCCAGCACATGAGTGCCCGTATCTACTGAACCCAGCGAGACGCCCATGCGCGCCAAACGGCGCAATGACCCAAAGAGTGATTTCGTTTCCGCTTTTTGCGGGTTAAAGCTCGCGCATACGATGAGAGCGGATACAGGTCGCATTACATCTATTGATGATTCAACCATCATCGCCATGCCGTTCGACGCGGTCACAGGCCCGCCATCGGCAGAGACGGCGTGCCATGTAAACAGCGATTGACCGGCAAGCCGATTGGCCACCCGCAAAGGTTCGACCGCCGACAGAAAGGCAAGACCCGAAAATTCCGGCACCAATAAGAAGCCGATGGGCTCTGGACCAGATCCTGCGAAGGGTTCGAACATGCGGTGCGGCCCTTGTCAGAGACAATCGCGTGCGATTTTATCATCCCATTCGCGCACCAAACGTGATTTCCCATTTTCGAAAATTTCAGTCCGCGCTTTGACGTGAAACGCATCAAGCGTCGATGTGAGCTCCATGCGCGTTTCGGAACGCGTCATCCATCCCGGCCGCCCCATTTCATAGGCTTGTGTGATGAGATAGCGCGCGCAGAGCGGGTCATCCGCCGAGATGGTCAATTCGCGCGTGAGATCATGACTCAATGATGTGCCCGTTTCATCAAAGCGCCGCACACCTTCGCCAAACACGCCGCCCTCCCCAATCGTGCGATAGGTCGCGGATCGATTGAGAAGATCAATCTCGACTCTGCGTTCAGCGTGACCTTGACGAACGATAGACACC
>CANGPA010000118.1 GCA_947455645.1 Hyphomicrobiales bacterium
CACGCCGAAAAAAGTTGAAAGCCTTTTGAAGGATGAAGGCATTATTCGCCATCGCGGAAAGATTGAGAGCGCTGTGACGAGTGCCAAAGTCTATTTATCTATTCAAGAGCAACAGGGTTTTGCAGATTATTTGTGGGGATTTACCGACGGACGCGTGATCAACAAAAAGCCCAAACGCATGACGGATATTCCAACAGAAACGGATTTATCGAAAAAAATTGCCAAAGACCTTAAATCACGCGGATTTAATTTCTGCGGCCCGACGATTGTTTATGCCTTCATGCAAGCCGTGGGCATGGTGAATGATCATTTGGTTGATTGTTTTCGCCACGACGCGGTGAAACGGCTGGAGCGCAAGGGGTAATGGCGAAGCGAAGCACGACGGCGCGCGCGTGGCAGAGGATGTTGTCAGGACGACGTCTTGATCTTCTTGATCCATCGCCGCTCGATATCGAAATTGAGGATATCGCTCATGGCCTTTCGCGCGTGGCGCGCTGGAATGGACAGACCTTTGGTGAGCACGCCTTCTCGGTTGCCCAGCATTCACTGCTTGTTGAAGCGCTGATGGGCGACGTGATGCCCGGTGTCACGCGGTCGGATCGTCTCACAGCCTTGCTGCATGACGCGCCCGAATATGTGGTGGGCGATATGATCTCTCCGTTCAAGGCGGTGATTGGGGGCGACTATAAAGCGCTTGAGCAGCGATTGCTAAGCACGGTGCATCTTCGGTTTGGACTTGCCGCAGAGAGCGACCCGTTTTTACACGGCAAGATCAAAGAAGCGGATGGAATTGCGGCTTATTATGAAGCCGTTACGCTTGCCGGATTTGCCGATGACGAGGCATTGAAAATTTTTGGGCGCCCCACTGTAACTGTAAATTTGGCAAAGCCTCTCTTGGTGCCGCTGGCTCCTGATGCGGCAAAGGCGGTTTTTCTCAAGCGTTTCGCAGACTTGTTTGATTAAGCCCGTGTGTTGATGTTTGACTCTGTTTATCATTGAAAGGCGAACGCATGTCCTCGCTCCATATCTGCTCTCTTTCTCGCCTTGAAGAAACGGTTGAGAATACGAGCGCGAGTCATGTTGTGACCTTGCTCAGCGATGCTGCTGGTGTGCGCCGCCCACAGGGTATTTCAGAAGAACGCCATCTGCGCTTGATTGCTAGCGACATCACGCAAGCCATGGATGGGCATATTCTGCCCGGTACAGAGCATGTCGAGCGATTGATCGCTTTTGTGCGCGCATGGGATCGCGCGGCACCGATGGTCATTCATTGCTGGGCGGGGATTAGCCGTTCAACGGCTGCGGCTTATATTGCGGCGTCTGTGCTTAATCCGAATTTGGATGAGGAAGATCTTGCGCATCGCTTGCGCGCAGCCGCACCAAGCGCCACGCCCAATCCGCGATTGATTGCTTTGGCGGATTCACTCTTGAATCGTGAAGGCCGTATGCGCGCGGCGATTGCCGCGATCGGACGCGGTGCGGATGCCTTTGAGGGCACGCCTTTTGAATTAAGCTATTCATGATGAGGTTTGATCGACGATGAATGACCGGCACATCGATACGCCGATTGAAATTGGTCTGGCGGCGGCTGTCGTTGCGGTTGAGCGGGATCAACCGAAAATCCTTGTGGCGCGTTCAGCTTCGGATGAGGACGGTTTGCCCTATGGTAGTTTCGATCCGCTCGCGCATCGTACGCTTGAAATCGCCCTGCGTGACTTCGTGACCGCACAAGCCGGCTTGTCGCTTGGCTATGTCGAACAACTTTATACATTTGCCGATCGTGGACGCCATGCACGGCCGGATGATCAAGCGCCGCATGTTGTCTCCATCGGTTATCTCGCGCTCACGCGCATTGTTTTGCATGCCGATGAACCAAAAAAGCGAGCTGCGTTTCGGTCTTGGTATTCTTATTTCCCTTGGGAAGATTGGCGCGGCGGTCGCCCGCCGATTTTGGATCGCGATCTCATTCCGCGTCTAGCGGCATGGGCGTCCGACGCAAAGGCTGAGCGTGCCGATAGTCATGCGCGTGCGCTTTCGCGGCTAGAGCGCGTGCGTCTTGCCTTTGGTGTCGATCAAGCGCAGTGGGATGAAGAGAAAGTGCTTGAGCGTTATGAATTGCTTTATGAAGCGGGCCTTGTGTTCGAGGCGCTGCGCGATGGGCGATCAGGATCGGTCGATTCAGAAACCGCAAAGCGTTTTGGTGCGCCCATGCGGCATGATCATCGACGCATTCTTGCCACCGCTATGGGGCGTTTGCGCGCGAAGTTGAAATATCGTCCTGTGGTGTTTGAAGTTATGCCTGCCGATTTTACATTGACGGCATTGCAAAGCACAGTTGAGGCCATATCAGGCCGCCATGTACACAAACAGAATTTTCGGCGCTTGGTTGAAAACGCAGCGCTGGTTGAACCAACCGGTCGTCAAACCACAACGCGGGGTCGCCCTGCGGCGTTGTTTCGGTTTCGGCGTGACGTGTTGCAGGAGCGGCCCGACCCCGGATTGCGGGTTGGAAAAAGAGGATAGGGCTCGACAAAGCCCTATCCTAGTTTTGTATCTCTTACTTCAAACCGAGAATGCTCTCGGCGCTCACATAAGGAAGCTTCAACGCTTTTGCGACGGGCTCGCAGGTGACGTGACCGTCATGAACATTGAGACCGTTGCGCAGATGCGGATCATCGCTTAGCGCCTTTTTCCAACCTTTATTGGCAATGGCGAGCGCGAAAGGCAGTGTGCCATTGTTCAATGCGAAGGTTGACGTACGCGCGACGGCACCCGGCATATTGGCCACGCAATAATGGATGACACCATCTACGACATAGGTCGGATTGGCATGCGTGGTGGCTTTCGATGTTTCGCAGCATCCGCCCTGATCGATGGCCACGTCGACGATGACGGAGCCGGGTTTCATCGTCTTGAGCATTTTCTTTGTGATGAGTTTTGGCGCTGCGGCACCGGGGATCAACACACAGCCGATCACCATGTCGGCGGTCTTCACGCTCTCTTCAACCGCTTGCCGTGTTGAATAGACGGTACGAACCGCGCCGTTAAATTGCGCCGAAATGCGACGCAACACGTCAACTGAGCGATCAATCACGGTGACATTCGCGCCCATGCCAAGCGCGATCTGTGCTGCATGCGTGCCGGAGACGCCGCCGCCCAACACCACAACATTGGCCGGTGCCACGCCAGGCACGCCACCCAGTAGGATTCCGAGACCGCCTTGCGCTTTTTCAAGTGAATGCGCACCCATTTGCGGCGCAAGACGACCAGCCACTTCCGACATTGGGGTCAAAAGCGGCAAGCCGCCTGTGGCCGAGGTGACGGTTTCATAAGCGATGCAGGTGGCACCCGACTTGATGAGGTCTTTCGTCTGCGCCGGATCCGGAGCGAGGTGAAGATAGGTGAAGAGGATTTGACCTTTTCTGAGCCGCGCGCGTTCTGCGGCCTGTGGCTCTTTCACCTTCACGATCATGTCCGCTTTGGCGAAGATCTTCTCGACATTCTTTTCGATGGTTGCGCCGGCTGCGACATAGTCCGCATCGGTGCAGCCTGCACCGAGACCTGCGCCGGCCTCGACAATCACCTTATGGCCGGCATGAACCAGTTCAGCCACGGAGGTTGGCACAAGGCCAACGCGAAATTCATTGTTCTTGATCTCTTTTGGTACGCCAATCAGCATCAAATCCTCCCTTGGAGGGACTTTTCCCCTCTGCTCACACAGTTTCACGGACCGCGTGAAAGGTCTTGCGAAAGAGGGCTCGCTTCCCCTTTCAAATTCGTATAAAATTCGAGAATAGGTATAAAAGCCGGACAAATATTCGAATGATTGAGTTTGATGCGCGTGATCGTGCGATTCTCCGGATCCTTCAGGCCCATGCCGGGATCACCAATGCGGAGCTGGCGGAACGGGTGAATTTATCCCCTTCTGCCTGTTTGCGGCGCGTCGCTCTGCTCGAAGAGCGGGGCGTGATGCGGGCGCAGGTGACCTTGCTCGACGAGAATGCCGTCGGACTGTCAGGGACGGCGTTCATCTCCGTGAGCCTCGATCAACAGGGGCGCGACAGCCTCGATGTGTTTGAGGCGGCAGTGGCCGCCCATCCGGAAATTCTGGAATGTTATCTGATTGCGGGCAATGCGGATTATCTGTTGCGCGTGGTCTATGCCGACACGGCGGATTTTGAGCGCATTCATCGCGCGGTGGTAACGCGTCTGCCCGGTGTGGTGCGGGTGCAATCTACTTTGGCGTTGCGCACTGTGAAGCGAACGACGGCCCTCCCTATTTGATGATGGTCTGACCGGGTGACTTGCTTGCATCGGGACCATGGCCGATAGTCATTTTCAGTCTGTATATGGAGCTTGATTCTCGTGGCGTCTTCCCTTCCTGCCGATATTGCCGCCCTTCCGTTTGAAAAAGCGCTGGCTGAGCTTGAAACCATTGTCGGGCGTCTTGAGAAGGGCGATGTACCGCTTGAGGAATCGATTGCGCTTTATGCGCGCGGTGACGCGTTGCGGGCGCAATGTGAGACCTTGTTGAAAAAGGCCGAGGCAAAAATCGAGAAAATTACGCTCGATTCCCAGGGCAAAGCCAAAGGCACCACGCCGCTTGATGCCGACTGACTGCAGGGCCGCAAGCGCGCGCTTGCATGATGCTGTGTCCATTATGATACGCGGGTTCCGTTATTTTTTCTGCTTTGGCCAAAAAAGTCCAATCGGGCAGAATAATGTTCTGCGAAAGAGAAATTTTGAGCATAATTTTTCATCTGCGCATCGAC
>CANGPA010000119.1 GCA_947455645.1 Hyphomicrobiales bacterium
AAGATCGTTATTGAAGATTATCTTCGTCAATCAGGTCTTCCTTTCTCTATTCTGCGCCCAACCGCTTTCTTTGAAAACTTTGATGATCCGAAGAATTGGAATCCCCTCAAGAAGGGGGCGCTCAAATTTCTTTCGACCAAGACCATCAAATATTGCGCGACTTACGATATTGGCCGCGCCGCGGCAGTCATGTTCAAGAACCGCGACACATGGCTTGGACGGTCTCTTGATGTGATTGCTTGGGAAGGTGACCTGTCGCAAGTGGCTCACGCTTTGGAGAAAGTGGGCGGCGTGCCTGTAACTTATAAGCTTGCGATGCCCATTTTCTTACGCCGCCTCTTTCTCAAAGATCTTCACAATATGTTTCTCTACTTTGAAGCGGGTGGTCCAAAAGGTTCGCCAGCGGAATTCAAAAAAATCATCCCCGATGCTCTATCGGCCGAAGACTGGTTCCGCTTCCACGGTTCTTATTCAAATGGCGAAAAGATCGGTTCTTGAAATATTCTCAAAGGAATTCTTATGTCAGCCCATGTCGCAATCATCATCCATAAAATGAAAGACGAAGCTGCGTTTGCCGAATATCGCAAATCAGCGGGAGCAGCGATTGCAAAACATGGAGGAGCCCTTGTAGCGCCTCCCTCTAAACCGCTCCAACTTGACGGCTCAGGTGACATACCCGCATTCGTCACACTCCTTTCATTTCCTTCAAAGGAAGCGGCGGAAGCATGGCGTAATGATCCTGAACTTGATGAATTACACGCTCAACGGAATGCGGGAATTGAGGCGACAATATACGCCTTTTAATTCTGACAAATTCGCGAATGTCCCAATGGAACAAAAAGCCCCGCTCACGCGGGGTTTTCTTTGAATAGGGTTTAAATCACCCGTAAAAACAAAAAATATCATGGCCTCATTTTTGCGTTTCGCTTAACAATAGATCTGTTCCATAGTTCGATTTTTCTACATTAAGATGGTGCAAATTGTTGATAATATTAGATTTTCCCAAGATGCTTTCCAACAGCCAAGAGAGGGGGCTTTGGGCTCATTCGTGGCTAAAACATCATCAAATTGCCTATGATTTACTCAAAACCCACGATCACTTCTTGAATGGCGAGGTGAAATAATACGACAAATTTTCATTGAGGCATTCACCGCAGAACATTTTCAGCCCTATGGACAAATCCTTGATGTGTCTGACGCCAAGCCCCGTTTGAATTTCTGTGTTGATTTTATAAATGAGCGGCCCGATGCGCGATTGAATCTCGCACTTATTCAGGCGCCTGCGATTGCTTTACCCATTGTCTATGACGTCGTTGAGCGCCATCCTCATTCGGAACAAATCTTTCTTCCACTCGGTACGACGAGGTCGCTAATCGTCGTTGCACGCTCTGACAAAGAGAAGATGCCGGATCTTGATACGCTTAAAGCCTTTATTGTGCCTCCCGGTCTTGGAATCGTTTATCGCCCCGAGACCTGGCATACAGGTATGGCTGCCCTAGAAGGCCCCCGTCACTATGCAATGCTTATCCATGAAGCCGGCACAGATGACGATTGTCATTATCTGTCCGTACCACAATTTGAAGTTCAAACAAAATTCGGAATTAACTCTTAATCAGATTGAAAGATGAAATCCTATGAGCTTTTTTGATTGCATCATTCGTGGCGGAACCGTTGTTACTGCGGCTGATACCGTAAAAGCCGATGTTGGAATCCGAGGAGGGAAAATCATCAGCGTTGCCGAAAAGCTCGATGACGGCAAAGAGATCATCGATGCCTCGGGCCTTTATGTCATGCCGGGTGGCATCGATAGCCATGTGCATTTGGCGCAACCGGCCTTTGGTGGGCCAGCCATGGCTGATGGATTTGAAAGTGGCTCACGCTCAGCCATTGCAGGTGGCAATACGACGCTCATTCCCTTTGCCTTGCAACCGCGCGGCGCATCGCTTCGTCAAAGCGTGATCGATTATCACAAAGAAGCTGATGGACAATCTTTCTGCGATTATGGCTTCCATCTCATCATCACCGATCCGAACCCTACAGTCCTGGGACAGGAATTGCCGGCCTTGGTTGCGGATGGCTACACATCATTCAAAGTTTTTATGACCTATGATGATCTTGTTTTGAATGACCGCCAATTGCTTGAAGTCTTTGATTGCGCGCGTGGTTGTGGTGCTCTCGTGATGGTTCATTGCGAGGGTTATGATGCCATTAAATTCATGACCGAAAAATTGGAACGCGCCGGTAAAACAGCGCCTTATTATCACGCGACGTCGCGGCCTTCCTCGGTCGAGCGCGAAGCCACCCATCGCGCGATCAGCCATGCCGAATTGACCGATGTGCCGATTATGGTTGTTCATGTGTCAGGTCGTGAACCCATGGAGCAAATTCGCTGGGCACAGCAGCGTGGCCTTAAAATCTATGGCGAAACCTGCCCGCAATATATTGCTTTGACGGCCAATGATCTTAAAGGCCTCAATATGGATGAGACCGGCGGCAAATATGTGTGCTCACCCCCGCCACGCGATGAGGCGAATTGGGACGCGATTTGGGAAGGTATCCGCTCCGGCGTGTTCCAAACCTTTTCATCCGATCATTGCCCCTTCTATTTCGAAGGACCGCAAGGCAAGAAAAATCCGAAAGCGCGAACATCCTTTCGCTGGGTGCCCAATGGCATTCCCGGCGTCGAGACGCGGTTACAGATCCTCTATTCGAAAGGCGTGGTTGAGGGCCGCATCTCAATCAATGAATTTGTTGCGCTCACATCAACCAATCATGCCAAATTATATGGACTCTACCCGCAGAAGGGTTCGATTGCGCCCGGCTTCGATGCCGATATCGTTTTGTGGGATCCCAACCGCAAAGAAACCATTCGCCAAGAGCTGATGCATCACGGCGCTGATTATACGCCTTATGAAGGGATCAGCGTCACGGGCTGGCCTTCGCTTACAATGCTGCGCGGTAAAATTGTTGCTGAAGATGGACGGATTACCGGCGAGAAGACTGATGGGCATTTTCTCAAGCGGGGCCTCTCCCCCTATGCCGTTCCCCACGGCAGACCAGCTTGGGACAATTGATCATGAGCGACGCGCCTTCAACGCCATCTCCAACGCTCGATGACGCCGTTCGGATTGTCGAGGCCTATCTCGACGCCTCGATGATCCCTGACCCGGTTGCGGCGGCGCGCTTTATTTCGTCGGATCTCGTCTTCACCTTCACCGGCGGTCGACGTTTCGATCACCCGCGTGATGCGGCTGCGTTCAATGCAAAGCGCTATCAATGGGTGAAAAAGAAGCGCGAACGATCAGATGCGTCTCAATCTCAAGGCGAGATGATCGTCTATAATATCGGCACGCTTTATGGCGCTTGGCCAGACGGAACGCCCTTCGAAGGTAATCGCTATGTCGATCGCTTTGTGATCCGCGACGGGTTGATCGTGAAAATGGATGTGTGGAACGATAGCGCCGAGCGCCTCTTAACGCGGCATGATATTGATGCGTAAATATGTCTGCCAAAAAATTGGGCAGATTTACAATTTTTAAACGGGGATTGTACCGCATATGACGAAGGGGCAAGACAGACCCTTGTATTAATTAAATAATTTTCGATGGCATGGCCGTTGCATTCCTTGTTGTCCGTTGAAGCAAACGGACGTCGGTGTCATGACCTCAAAGTCAACACTTGAATTGGTTCAAGTGACAAAGTTCTTCGGGAATACAATTGCTGTAGATCATATTGATCTAAAAATTCCTGAAGGCTCTTATTGTTGTTTATTAGGCCCTTCGGGCTGCGGAAAAACATCAACACTTCGCATGATTGCGGGGCATGAGCCCGTCACATCGGGCGATATAATTATTGGCGCAAACAACGTAACCGATTTGCCGCCCGCTGGCCGCAATACGGCGATGATGTTTCAATCCTATGCGCTTTTTCCGCATTTAAATGTCATCGATAACGTCGCTTTTGCTCTTAAAATGCGCGGTGTCGATAAGACCGAGCGTCACGCCGAGGCAAGAAAGCTTCTTTCACTCGTTGATATGCAAGCCTATGAACAAAGGCTTCCGGCACAATTGTCAGGCGGACAACAACAACGTGTCGCATTGGCACGCGCATTAATCACGAAGCCGCAAATTCTTCTTCTTGACGAACCGCTTTCTGCTCTCGATCCGTTTTTACGTTTGCGCATGCGTACAGAATTGAAGAGGTTGCAGCGCGAGCTCGGTATTACCTTTATTCACGTGACGCATGGCCAAGATGAAGCGATGGCGCTTGCCGACCTTGTTGTGTTGATGAATGCCGGAAAAATCGAGCAGCAAGGCAGTCCGCGCGAAATTTTCAACCATCCGCGCACCGAGTTTGTTGCCAAATTTATCGGGGGGCATGCGGTCATCCGCAATGGTCAATCAAGTTTTGCAGTCAGAAATGATCGATTGATTTTGAAAGCGCCGAGTGAAGGTGTGACCGGTCCTTTCGTCGCCGGAACGATCAAGGAAATCGAATATCAGGGCACATTCGTTCGCATTTCCATTGCCGGTGAAGAAGGCAATGATCTCGCCGCTGAATTATCAGATGACGCGATGGATCAGGTCAGCTTTTCCGTCGGTGACCGTGTGCTCGTGACATGGAACGAAGCCAACGCGCATTCACTCAACTCTTCTCAAATCGCAACCGTCCCGACCGCTGGCGCGGCGTGACATCTAACTGGAGCATAC
>CANGPA010000120.1 GCA_947455645.1 Hyphomicrobiales bacterium
GACCAACCCATCACAACAGGCGCAATTTGCGTTTATCATCGGTTTGTGGCGACAGCGGTTGAGGCGCTGCAAGGCTCGGGCATTCCTGTGGCCGCCGTTTCAACCGGATTTCCGGCAGGGCTTGTGCCGCATGATGTAAAATTGCGCGAAATCGAAGCCTCCGTCAAAGATGGGGCGCAAGAGATCGATATCGTTGTGACACGCGAACATGTTCTCACCGGCAATTGGAAAGCGCTCTATGACGAGATGCGTGATTTCCGTGAAGCCTGCGGTGACGCGCATGTGAAAGCCATTTTAGCAACCGGCGACATCAAGACACTCAAGAACATCGCCAAAGCCTCAATGGTATGCATGATGGCGGGGGCGGATTTTATTAAAACATCGACCGGCAAAGAGACGAGCAATGCCACATTGCCGGTATCCTTGGTGATGCTGCGCATGATCCGCGACTTTCATCAACGGACCGGCATTAAGGTCGGGTTCAAACCGGCGGGCGGTATTTCTGCGGCAAAAGATGTTCTCAATTATCAGATCATGATGAAGGAAGAACTCGGCCGCGAATGGCTTGAGCCGGATCTCTTTCGCGTCGGTGCATCAAGCCTTCTCGCCGATATCGAACGGCAACTCGAACATCATATCACAGGCCGCTATTCGGCCTTCAACCGTCACCCTGTTGGTTAATAGCATGAGCGTTGCGCATTATTTTCAAACGATGGATTATGGCACCGCACCGGAAGCGGATGCAGAGGCTCGCGCCTGGTTAAAAACTCATGCGAAGGGCTTTGGTCATTTCATTGATGGCCGTTTTGTCGCGTCATCGGCCAAGAAAAGTTTTGAAACATGTGAGCCAGCAACTGGAAAGCCGTTGGCTCTGATTGCGCAAGGAACCAAAGCCGATATTGCAGCTGCCGTGAAAGCGGCACGCGCGGCGCAGCCGAAATGGGCCAAGCTTGATGGCAAAGCACGCGCGCGGCATCTTTATGCGCTTGCCCGAATGGTTCAACGTCATGCGCGGTTGTTCGCTGTGCTTGAAACACTCGACAATGGCAAACCCATTCGCGAAACACGCGACATTGATATTCCCCTTGTCGCGCGGCATTTCTATCACCATGCGGGTTGGGCACAGGTGATGGATCGCGAATTTCCAGACCATGAGCCGCTCGGTGTCGCGGGCCAAATCATCCCGTGGAATTTTCCACTGCTGATGCTTGCGTGGAAAGTTGCGCCGGCTTTGGCTTTTGGCAACACGGTTGTTTTAAAACCGGCTGAGTATACGCCGCTGACGGCACTGCTCTTTGCTGAACTCGCGCATGAAGCAGGGTTGCCGAAAGGCGTTCTCAACATTGTGACGGGCGATGGTGAGACCGGCGCGGCCTTGGTGGATGCGCCGGTTGATAAAATTGCGTTCACGGGATCCACTGAAGTAGGGCGTATTTTGCGCGCGCGCACGGCAGGGACTGGTAAATCTTTGACGCTGGAACTAGGTGGAAAATCGCCTTTCATTGTGTTTGATGATGCCGATCTTGATGGTGCCGTTGAAGGCGTAATTGATGCGATTTATTTCAATCAGGGCCAAGTGTGCTGCGCCGGTTCGAAGCTCTTGGTGCAAGAGGGTATTGCCGCCAAGTTCATCGAGAAACTCAAGACCCGCATGGCACATTTGCGCGTGGGCGATCCGCTCGACAAGAGCATTGATATGGGCGCCATCATTGATCCGACACAACGCGCGCGCATCGACGCCTTGGTGAAAAAAGGCATCAAAGAAGGCGCAACGCTGTTTCAACCAGACTGCGCGCTGCCGAAGAATGGCTGCTTCTACCCACCAACATTGCTCACCAATGTGTTTCCCGCTTCAAGCGTGGCGAATGAGGAAATTTTCGGGCCTGTATTGGTGACGATGACCTTCCGCACGCCGGATGAAGCCGTCGCCCTTGCCAATAATACACGCTACGGACTCGCTGCGAGTATCTGGAGTGAAACGCTTGCCTTGGCACTCGATATCGCCCCGCAATTGAAATGCGGTGTCGTGTGGGTAAATGCAACCAATCTGTTCGACGCGAGCGTCGGTTTTGGTGGCTATCGTGAATCGGGGTTTGGACGTGAAGGCGGACGCGAAGGCGCAGCCGCCTATCTGAAATCAAAGGCTCTCTCCAAACGCAAAATGCGCAAAGCCTCTCCGAAACAGGCTGAACCCGTTGAGATCAAAAATGGTTTTGATGAGCCGGGCATCGACCGCACAGCCAAGCTATTTGTGGGTGGCAAACAGGTAAGACCGGATGGAAATTATGCGCGTGTGATTTTATCGCCCAAAGGCAAGCGCATCGGCGAAGTGGGCGACGGCAATCGCAAAGACATCCGTAATGCGGTGGCGGCCGCGCGGGCGGCGGAAGGATGGTCAAAGGCCTCAACCCATAACCGCGCGCAAATTCTCTATTATCTTGCTGAAAATCTCTCCGCCCGCGAAGCAGAATTTGCCAGCCGTATTGGAGCGATTACGGGCGTTACGCCGACGCTTGCGAAAAAAGAAGTCAAACAGTCGATCGAACGGCTCTTCACCTATGGCGCTTATGCCGATAAATTCGAAGGCAGTGTGCATCAACCACCGTTGCGAGGCGTGGCACTGGCGATGAAAGAAGCGATTGGCGTTGTCGGCGTGATTTGCCCTGATGAAGCGCCCCTTCTCGCCTTTATCAGCGCGGTTGCGCCTTTGATCGCTATGGGCAATCGCGTTGTTGTTGTCCCGAGTGAGCGCGCACCGCTTGCTGTCACCGATTTTTATCAGATCATTGAAACATCGGATGTGCCGGCGGGGGTTATCAATATCGTCACGGGCTCGCCCATGACACTCGCCAAGACCTTAGCCGAACATGATGATGTCGATGCGCTCTGGGCGTTTGGAACAAAAGATTTATCTTCGCTTGTTGAAAAAGCCTCCGTGGGTAATTTGAAGCGTACATTTGTGGATTATGGTTTTGAAACAGACTGGGCCGATGCCACGCTAGCGGAGGGCCCGCTCTGGCTTGACCATGCGGTGCAGGTGAAAAATATCTGGATACCTTACGGCGAATAAGGCCGAAGGGATTTTAAGAAAAGAAGGGGAGAAAACTCATGCTTAAGAATATCAATCCATTGCTGAATGCCGATGTTCTTTACGCGCTACGCGCAATGGGCCATGGCGATGACCTCATCATTGCCGATACTAATTTTCCATCTGACTCGGTGGCGCGTGAAACCAAGCTCGGCAAACTTTTACGAATCGATAACACGACCGCGGCTGAAGCCGTGCGTGCGATTCTCTCCGTGATGCCGCTTGATACATTTGTGGATCATGCCGCGCACCGGATGGAAATTGTCGGCTCGCCCCATGAAATTCCTAACGTGCAGCAGGAAGTGCAAAAGGAAATTGATCGCGCGGAAAAGAAATCCATGCCTATGGGCACGATTGAGCGCATGGCCTTTTATGAACGCGCCAAGAAATCCTATTGCGTGATCCAGACCGGCGAAACGCGCTTCTATGGCTGCTTTATCTTCAAGAAGGGCGTCATTCCGCCCAAGCGCGCTTGAGGTTTTAGAGATAGCGCCGGTCGAGTGACGCGAGCACCGGCGTTGCGTTTTCCAGCTTCGTGAAACGCACGCGCTCATCCAACAAAGTGCGGATGCCGGCAATCACACCGGCACCGCTTGGACGATGCGGTTGGTTCATGTGAGCGATGATGACATCGCCATGGCGTGCGCGTTTCATTCGCTCCGTGACCGTTGACGCAGGCAACGAAGCGCCCTCATCCGCATTGAGTGAAAATCCTGCAATCGAGAAGCCGAGCGATTGAATGAGCGGGACTGCGGATGGGCTATAAAGCGCGGTTGCGCCGCGATACCATTTGGGCTCTCGGCCGGTCGTGCGCTTTATTGCGTCCGCACCTTCAAGCACTTCCGATGTGATGGCTTCAAGATCACCAGCCGTCCGCACGCCAAAGATCGACGATGTGCCGAGCACAGCGGCCACATGCTGCGCACCATGATTGCCGATGGCAAATAAATCAGGATGGTCGAGAATGATCCGGAGACCATCGGGGTTTGATCTGATCCAGCGTGCAGTCAAAAACAAGGTGGCGGGTACCGATGACGCAATCAGTGCTTCAAGAATTTTGTAATCACACGCGCCCGAACAGGCGTCTAGTGTGAGCGCCACGACACGATCCTGTTCAGATGCCAGCGACAATCTGAGCGACGGCTCGATCAGCGCGCCCCGGTCGGTCGCGATGACTGGCATGGTGGACCCCAATGCCAAGGCCGAGGCGCCAAAGGCCAAGAAAGTGCGCCGCGACCAACCTGCACGCGCGCAGCAGCCGCATCCATTGTGCAATGCAGCATTTGCTAAATCATCGCGCTCTGTCTGCGACACAAGAAAGCTCCTTTGACGAAAGCCTGCATCGCTTAAAAGGCCCGCAGGAAGTTAGAACAGTCGTTAGGTGCAAAAAGCGAAGAATTCGTGAAAATTCCGTGTCTTAACGGGGGCCTCATTGAAAATTCGGACTTGATCCGAACGGCAAGCAATGGCTCAATCAGGGCATCACAACACCGAGCCGGAAACCGGCCGGCATGAAGACCCACAGGGAGGACAGCACGATGGCGAGCAACATCAAGGGACCGGCTATTTTTCTGGCGC
>CANGPA010000121.1 GCA_947455645.1 Hyphomicrobiales bacterium
AATAACGAACAAAGAGAGTGCGCCGCAAAAACCGTCTGCAAAAAAGAAACCATCGTCTGATCAGCAGAGCCTGTTCTGATCCTCTATCAAAAATTCAAAGCACTTTACCTGGATTCATGCGGCCTTCTGGATCAAGAATCTGCTTAATCTGGCGCATCACATCAAGCGCAAGCGGATCCTTAGTCACGGCAAGTTCGCTACGCTTTAATTGACCGATACCATGTTCGGCGGAAATCGATCCCTTCATCTCAATCACGTGTCGATAGACAAGCGCGTGAATGTCCGACGCGCGCGCCATAAATTCACGCGGGTCCATATCCTCCGGAGATTGAAGATTAAAATGCAAATTTCCATCGCCCATATGGCCAAACACGAAGGGCCTGATACCGGGAACAAGTACTTTGAGCTCTTGCGTCACGCGATCAATAAAGAGCGGTATATCAACGATTGGTACAGAAATATCATGCTTGATTGATGCACCTTCTTTGGTTTGCGCTTCGGGCAAACCTTCACGCAACGCCCAAAAAGAATCCGCTTGTGCCAAAGATTGCGCAATCACTGCATCCGTAACACCGCCACTCTCCAACGCCCCTTCCATCAGGCGCATCGCCAATGCATATGCGCCTTCAGGTTCAAGGCTCGAAAGTTCAGTCATCACATACCAAGCGTGCTTATTGGCCAGCGGATCGCGGATTGAAGGAAGATGTTTGATAGCCAGATCAATCGCAAGGCGCGGCATCAATTCAAATGTAGTCAGCGCCGCACCCGCTTGCGCTTTCATCACTTGCAGCAAATTCAGTGCGGCTTGAGGTGATGCGACGCCACAAAAAACCGTTGCACGCGACCGCGGCAGTGGAAACAACTTCAAACTCGCAGCCGTGACAATCCCCAATGTACCCTCTGATCCGATAAAGAGTGATTTGAGATCATATCCCGTATTGTCTTTGCGCAAGGTTGTCAGAAGATCGAGCACACGGCCATCGGGTAAAACCACCTCAACACCGCGGACAAGATCACGCATCGTGCCATAAGCGAGCGCGGCCGTGCCGCCCGCATTCGTTGCAATCGTGCCGCCAATGGTTGCGGTCCCCTCCGAGGCAAGCGAGAGCGGAAACAGGCGATCAACGTTTTGTGCCGCCTCTTGAACAGTTAAGAGCGTAGCGCCAGCCTCAACAATCAAACTGTCAGACTCCACATCAATGGTGCGAATATGGGCCATGCGGGTGAGAGAGATAACAATCTCATGCCCCAGCCCTAGTGGCACACTACCGCCCACAAGGCCCGTATTGCCACCCTGTGGCACAATGGCAAGATGATGCTCTGCGGCAAAGCGCATGACCGCGCTGACTTCATCTGTTGTACGCGGCCTCACCACGCAGAGTGCATGACCCGTAAATCGCTTGCGCCAATCGGTAAGATAGGGCGCCATTGCCGCATCCTCAACGAGAACATGGGCCACACCCACAAGCGCTGACAAACCGTCAATAAGATAATCGCGATCATGAGTCATGAATGACTTTGGCCTATCCTAACAAACGCCGTTTGGGCTTAGCCTGGGTTTTATCTTTTTCAAAAACACCGACAAGTTCAATATGCGAAGAATATCGAAATTGATCGACCGGCGTAACCGATAAAAGGCGATAACCCGCTTTGATCAGAATTTCAGCATCGCGAACAAAGCTACCGAGATGACAAGACACAGAAATAATCTTTGAAACCGAGGAACGCGCCAGCATCCGCGTTTGCGCTTCTGCACCGGCACGCGGCGGATCAAGCACAACCGCATCAAAGCGCGCCAACTCATGGTCGTTCAAAGGACGTTTGAACAAATCACGCTCTTCAAGGGAAATTGGCTTAAGTCCTTGCGTCTCCCGCAGAGCGCGATCAAGCGCTGCCAGAGCGGCTGAGTTATTTTCGACCGCGTGCACGCCTGCCATTTGCGCAAGGCGCAGGGCAAATGTTCCAACGCCCGAAAAAAGATCTGCAACAAGCGATGCAGAACCTAAAGCCTGCAACACGATTGAAGCGAGTGTCTCTTCGCCCAAACGCGTGGCCTGCAAAAAGGCACCGGGCGGAATCATCACTTGCGCACGGCCAATTTGAATAGCGGGTCGAAGGCGTTCGATCACCGTCTCGCCATGCATCGCGATGCGGGCAAGATCAAGGTGCTCGGCGTCAAGCGCCAAAGATTTGCGCAAAGATGAATTGGCTGGCCCATGTCCACGAAGATCAACATCGAGCCCGCTCATCGTCTCGGTAATGACAAGATCAATCGGCTTCGTCGATGACGCAAAGCGCTGCGCCAATGTGCGTGCAACGAACGGCGCGCGGGCAAGCCCCGGCGTCAACAACGGACAGGCATCAATCGGAATCAAATCATGCGAGCGTGCCCGCATAAATCCAATTTCAATGCCATGGGCAGATCGCCGCGCATGAAACGTCACACGGCGGCGCCCTGATCCATGAGCATCAATCAGCGGCTTGATGCATGACGCCACACCAAGCGGCGTAAGAGCTTCAACCACCCGCGCCTGTTTCCATGCGCGATAGGTGGATAGGTCTGCCTCTTGAATGAGGCATCCCCCGCATGAACCAAAGAGTGGGCAAAGCGGTGCAATGCGATGGGGAGATGCGCGTTCAATGGACGCGATCTGCGGTTCATCATAAGCCAGATCAACAGCAACAATATCGCCAGGGATCGCGCGCGGCACATAAAGAGGTCCATCCGGGCCCATGCCAATGCCATCACCCTTTGCGCCAAGGCGAGTGATCTCAACAGTTACCTGCGTCATGAACGCCGCTCCGCTGCCAACAGAAATTCCTGATTGCCATCGCCACCCGCAATCGGCGAGTCCATCACACCCATCACATGCCACCCTTCGGATGTAACGCAAGTGATAATCCGGTCAACCGCTTCGCGGCGATGCAATTCATTGCGCACGATCCCTTTTTTCAAAGCCGCGCGACCCACTTCAAATTGCGGTTTTACAAGCACAACAAGCGCGGCGTTTGGCAACGCAAGAGGAAGTGTTTTCGGTAAAATCAATGTGAGTGAAATAAAACTCACATCCGCAACAATCAGGCTTGGCTCTTCTGCAAGAATATCCCGTGTCAGGTGACGCGCATCAAATCCTTCCAGCAGCGTCACGCGGCGATCGCCCCGCAAAGAGAGATGAAATTGATCACGCCCCACATCGAGTGCTACAACATGGCGCGCGCCGCGCTTTAACAAGACATCCGTAAATCCGCCGGTCGAGGCGCCAAGATCAAGACAAAACCGCTCTGCGGGATCGAGCAAGAAATGATCGAGCGCGGCCGCAAGTTTTACGCCCCCGCGCGAGACATAAGGATGTTCCGCCTCCGCAACAATGTCAGCGATGTCTGCCAGCGTTTGAGAAGGCTTTGAAAGCGTCACGCCATTGACGCGCACAAGCCCGGCAGCAATCGCCGCTTGAGCGCGTGCGCGGCTTTCATAAAACCCGCGCTCAACCAAAACGAGGTCGGCACGCCGCCTTTTATCGGAACCGTCTTCCACCATAGGCTCGCTTTACGCGCGCGTCCGTGCGCTGTCCAATCCGGCTCAGTCGGGAAGGGGAATAAACTCGTCCTCGCCAGGCACGGTATCGAATTTTCCAGCCCGCCATTCGGCCTTCGCCTGCTCAATACGGTCCTTGCGCGAGGAAACAAAGTTCCACCAAATGTGCCGCGGTCCATCCATCGGTTCGCCGCCGAGCAGCATCAACCGTGCATGACTCGTTGCGAGAATGGAAATCCGGTCGCCAGGACGGAAGATCAGCAAACGTCCCGCTTCAAACACATCTCCCGCCACATCAATCGCACCGGAGACAACATAGACGGCGCGTTCATCATGGGTAGGATCAAGCGGGAGAACGGCACCCGGCGCCAACACGGCTTCGGCGTAAAACACATCCCACGGAAATGATACCGGCGACGTCTCGCCATAGAGCGATCCCATAATCAGGCGCACGCGCTTGCCCTCACCCGTAATGCGCGGCAAATCCTCTTCTGCACAATGTGAAAAATCCGGTGCGCTCTCTTCATGGGTTGAGGGCAATGCGGCCCAAGTCTGAATGCCGAATAAATGAGACGATGTTGCGCGCGCATGCGGTGCTGACCGTTCGGAGTGAACAATGCCCCGTCCTGCAGTCATCACATTCACCGCTCCGGGTGTGATTTCCTTCACGACGCCAAGCGAGTCACGATGCATCAGCGAACCATCAAAGAGATAGGTGACGGTTGAGAGTCCAATATGGGGATGCGGGCGAATATCGATGCCTTGGCCGAGCAAAAATTCAGCCGGTCCCATCTGATCAAAAAAGATAAAGGGCCCTACCATTTGTTTGGCGGCAGAAGGCAAAGCACGACGCACGGAAAACCCGCCGAGATCGCGCGCGCGCGGCACGATCACCGTCTCAATCGCGTCACAACTCCACGCATTACCGGCAATCGGATCATCATGTTCTAAATTGGACATCGGCAGGGTTCCTCTTTTACTATGAAGAGATTGCGCCGATACCCAAGAAATGCAAGTGACGCCATGCAAAGTGCTGCTTGCAACTTTGCTTAAACGCGACTGACTAATGATCGAGCAGAATAAATCATAACCTCAACAT
>CANGPA010000122.1 GCA_947455645.1 Hyphomicrobiales bacterium
AGTGGCAAGCTCTTTGAGTGGATTGACGGCACAGACGGCGCACGCAGCAACAATCGACATTGCTTCCATCAAATGCAGTGATCTTGCCAAATATGATACAGAATATATCGGCTTTTTGCTGATCTGGCTCGACGGCTATTTGGGGGGCCGCGCCGATGATACAACATTTGACTCGGACCGCATGCTCAAGACAGCCGATAGCGCCAAGAAATTATGCGCGGAGAATCTTGAAAAAGGCCTTGTCACAATCTTCAAAGAAGCTGAAGGCCATTAAATCAAATTGTCTTTTTGTTCAAATGAAAAAAATCAATTTATCCAAATGAATTGATTGGTTAGATCATATTGAATGTTCTTTGCAATCAGATGACGTCTTTCAAAAATACATGAAATAGATTTTCGGAATTATACGATGCTGTTCAGACTTGGCGAAGAGACCTGCATTTTCATCCACGTTCCCAAAACCGGGGGCAATACGATTCAAGCATCTCTGATTGAGGCAGGCTTGAGTTTGGATGAAATCATCGTTGAAGACCATCAAGATGGATTTGATCGGTTTCAAATTCGTGGTGAATATACGAGAAACAAACACCAACTTCTATTTCACTATCTTGCGGATAACCCCCATTTATCAAACGCAAAAGTTTATTCTTGCGTTAGACGCCCCTTTGAACGGATGGTTTCTTATTATTTTTCACCTCATCGCCATGTTAGAAAGAGATTTCGCTTTTTCGGACCCTATCGCCTGCCTGAAACGGTGAAGTTTAACGAGAAAAAATTTATTTCTCTTGTTGAGAAGAGTCAAACCGCTTCTTCTAGAATTTGTCCGCTTGAAACGGACAATACCAACGAACAAAAAACTCTGATCATAGATATGTTGCGATCTAATAAATTAACTATTTTAAAAACCGAAAATCTATCGAATGATTTTTTTCAACACTTCAAATTTCCGATCACACGCCAATCGAGAAATATTTCGCCCTACCAGGAACAAATACGCACCATTCAAGGCAGTTTGACCTTGAGAAACTATGTCGAGCGCAGCAAACACGCAATAGATTTGGAGTTGTTTTACTGAAAATCAATTTTAAAAATGACAGGTTTTATTAGACAAATCTAGATCGACGCTCGAAATTATGCGAAATAAATCTCTTTCGGGACATACATATCTGTATCTCTCTATCTCTTCGCCAAATGTTTCATCTATAATTTTCTTCCCCTCAGCAAATCCTTCGAACATGTCTTTGGTTATAGAATGAAATCAGCGCAATTCTCTTCGAATGGGAATGTGATTGGGCAATTTGCAGACCAGCCGCTGTTTTGTTTCGCTGATCCCGCTCCTCAAAAGCCTTCGAGCACGAGCTTGCCGCGTGATGTTCCGCTTTCGATGAGAGTATGAGCGCGCAGAAGATTAGCCGCGTTGATGGTCCCGAAATGAGCGGCCATTGTACTGCGAAGGCGACCTTGATCAACCATTGAAGAGATTTGGTTTAAGAGATGATGCTGTTCTTCAATATCAGGCGTATCAAAAAGTGAACGCGTAAACATCAGCTCCCAGTGTAAGGACAGGCTCTTGCGTTTGAGCTTTTTGATGTCAATCGGCAGGGGATCATCGATCATGCAGAAGCGGCCTTGTGGTGCCATCAATTCAACAATCGCATCAAAATGCTTGTCAGTCTCGGTCGTTGAAAACACGAAGCCCGGCGCTTCGAGCCCCAGTCGCTTCATCTCTTCGTTTAACGGTTTGCTGTGATCAACAACATGATGGGCACCCATCTCCGTGACCCAGGCTTTCGTTTCTGGCCGGGAGGCCGAAGCGATGATTGTACAATCCGTAAGCTGCCGCAGAAGCTGGATGGCAAGAGAGCCAACACCGCCAGCGCCACCAATCACCAAAAACAAAGTTGCGCCTGATGGAACCGGCTTTGATATGGTCAACCGATCAAAAATAGCTTCCCACGCTGTGATTGCCGTCAGCGGCAAGGCAGCCGCTTCGGCAAAGCCGAGGGTGCGCGGCTTTTTGCCGACGATCCGCTCATCCACAATATGCAATTCGCTATTGGTACCGGGGCGATCAATCGCACCCGCATAGAAAACCTCGTCACCCGGTTTGAACAAGCGAGCGTCCGGCCCCACACTCTCCACAATGCCAGCAGCGTCCCATCCGAGGATGCCGTGTTCGCCCGGCGCCGGTGCAACACCACGCCTGATTTTCGTATCGACAGGATTGACGGAAACCGCCCGCACCGAAACGCGGATGTCCCTCCCTTTGGGGGCGATCATGGGAATATCGATATCCTCAAGTGCTCGTTCGCCCGAAACCGGACCCGGCTTGCTATATCCGACAGCCTTCATCGCCCTACCCTCCTCCAGCAGACCGCCGCTCAGATCATCAGCGGCTCACTTGCTTTTAAGCTGAGGCTCTACATTCGAACAGCCCTTCAAGACGCGATGGGGATCAAGACGTCGGATTGTACCGCGGGGCAATTCTTGGGAAGGCAGGCTTCGCGATAAATGTCGCAACAATTCTCAACAGAGGAGGATTTTTTCCTTCATTTGCGTTGAGAAGACGAGAATTCGGCCCGCTCGAAAAATGAACGGTATGACGCATACTGCTAAGCACGAACAATCGTAGTCCCCGCATCAAGCCGACGAAGCACGCCGAAACTTCCAAGGACTACTTGCCTACGGGTGGGACACAAACAGGGAAACAAATTGCCAACAGGACCATAAGTCCTTGAAATCATTGGCGCGCCCTACGGGACCCGAACCCGTGTTTTCGCCGTGAAAGGGCTAAGGCAATTGTTCATAGATGTTCGCTATTAAACGTATATGTATCTGTTATTAAATAATAAATCAAGATTACTCTCCGTTGACGTTCACGCCTGTTCGGCTTAAGTTGCCCCCATTCACGGGACACTAACGGGACACCAAACGCCATGGCACCTCGTATCCGCAACAACGCTCTTGAAAATCGGACACAGCGGATGAAGCTTCCGGTAGCCAAAAAACCTATTTTCGTTCGCATCGGACAGGGTCTGTCGTTGGGTTATCGCCGAAATCGGACTGTCGGGACTTGGGTTTTACGGGTTTCTGATGGCAAAGGTAGCAATTGGACATCGGCAGTTGGAAATGCCGACGATCGTGAAGACGCTGATGGCGACCGTATATTGAGCTTCTGGCAGGCGCAGGAACGCGCGAGAGCGACAGCCAAATCAAAGGTCGGAGGAACTAAACGCGCACCCTTGACCGTCCGTGAGGCTGCCGAAACACATCTCCAGATGTTGGCGGCCCGAAATCCTCGTTCTGCAAATAGCACACGAGGTCGGCTCGAGAAGAAGTTTCTCACGAAATTTGGCGACCGGACGGTCGAAACCCTGACAAAGACCCAGCTGGACGGTTGGCTTGCATCATTGGTTTTGAAGTCCGACGATGCCGAAAGGGTTCGTCGCTCGAAGGACAGCGCCAACCGCGTTCTATCAATGGTCAAAGCGGCGCTAAATCACGCACTGCGTGATCCTGCTAATGGCCTTGCAGACGATAGCGCATGGCGTCTTGTGAAACCGTTTCACGGCGTCGCTAAAGCAAGAGAAATCCGCTACACGGTCGAAGAAGTTCGGAAGTTGATAGATCACGCCCCAGATGATGGGATCGGGAATTTGATCAAAGGGGCCTATTTGACCGGTGCACGGTTCGGTGAATTAGCTCAGGCTCATGTCCGAGACTTTGACCGAAAGGCCAAGACGCTTTGGATCAATGCAGGTAAAACAGGAAGCAGAAACGTAATTTTGCAATCGGATGCCGTCACTTTCTTAAACGAAATCTCGACCAACCGACCGTCATCAGATCCGCTGTTTGTAAAGACCGACGGCAGTCGCTGGAAACGCTCCGAACAAACACGCCCGTTCAAAGAAGCCCTTCGGCAGGCGGGATTACCGCCCGATGGCAGCATATACGCCCTACGGCACAGCTACATATCGAGCGCCATTGAAGGAGGTGTGCCCTTGAACATTATCGCTGAGAACTGCGGTACAAGCGTTCGGATGATTGAAACAACCTATGCAAAGGTACTTGCCGAACACCGCCGCAATTTCATCGAGCGTGGCGCGCCGACTCTTTGAGTTTTAAAAATACCTGACGTTTACCTCTGGCTCTAAATTTTAGTGGCGTGCCCGATGAATGATCAATCAAATCCGCAATTCCTGACAACCATACAGCTGCTCGAGCGCGGCTGGACAAAAACGCTCATCGAGCGATTTTTGCCGACGCCGGATGGATGCTCCGCAGTAAATCATTGGATGAACTTTCGCGGACAAGACACTTATGCCGCCGTGAAGATCTGGAATGTCGAGCAAACTTCGGATTTTGCGACGGCTTTTTTGAAGTCATGGAAAGGCCGCATGAGAGATCGAGAACCGGACGTGGTTTTGGCCGAATTAAAAGCGCAGCCACATCCCGAAATACTGAAACGCGGCAGGGACGAGATTGTTCAAGCAACACACATTGCAGAGGCGGCAGGGCATATTCTATGGGCGCGGCTGAAGGGATTGAAAACTCCGCATAAATGTTAAATCATTCGCTTCCAATCTCATGCAATATAAAGATGTTCA
>CANGPA010000123.1 GCA_947455645.1 Hyphomicrobiales bacterium
ATCTTTGGCGCGATGATTCTCTTCGTCGTTTATTATTTGCCGGAAGGGATCGTCGGGTTCCTCAAGCAGTTGGTGGGGCAAAAAAATCGTCACATGATCGCGGTTGATCAAGCCCTCTTGGATGCGCCGGAAACGCGTGCCTTGACGGTTCTGGACGGGCGCACGGATACTTCTGCAGCCTTGCTTTCCGTTGACAATATTGTGATGCGCTTTGGCGGGTTGAAGGCGCTTGATGGTGTTACGCTTGACGTGCGACCTGGCAGCATACACGGGCTTATTGGTCCTAATGGATCAGGCAAGAGCACAATGATGAACGTGTTGACGGGAATCTATGTGCCAACTGAAGGCGCGATTTCATTAAACAAAAAAGCGCTTGTTGGACTGAAATCGCCCGAGATTGCGTTGTCCGGTATCGCGCGTACATTTCAAAATGTTCAACTCTTTGCCGAATTGAGCGTGCTTGAAAATGTGATGGTGGGCTTGCATCATTCCTATCGGGGTTCAATTTTTTCAGTGATTTTTGGAACGCCACAGGAGCGCCGCGAAGAATCGGTCTCGCGCGTCCGTGCCATGAACATTCTGCGTTTCACGGGTCTTGATGGGCTTGCCACCGAAGAAGCGCGCAATTTGCCTTATGGCAAACAAAGATTGCTCGAAATCAGTCGCGCCTTAGCACTTGATCCGCAACTGCTCTTGCTTGATGAACCGGCCGCGGGACTGACAGCGCCCGATATTGTCGAGCTGACGGCAATCATTCGAAAAATTCGGGATGCGGGATTAACCGTTATTCTGATCGAGCATCACATGGATGTGGTGATGGGTCTTTGCGACACTGTGACGGTTCTCGATTTTGGGAAAAAGATTGCTGAGGGTGTTCCCGAAGCCGTCCAAAGAGATCCGCGTGTGATCGAAGCCTATCTCGGGAGCAGCGTAGCTGCTCACGCGGTTTAAGGGAGGCAACGATGCTCAAGATTCAAAATCTCGTTGCCGGCTACGGTAAAGTTCAGGTGTTACAAGGCATTTCGATTGAGGTGCCCAAGGGCAAGGTGGTGGCGCTGATCGGGTCTAATGGCGCGGGTAAGACCACGACCTTGCGCGCGATTTCGGGCATGATCAAGCCACAAAGCGGGTCGATCCTGATCAATGGTCGGGATGTGTCTGGCCTCGATTCATTTGAAATCGCGCGCCTTGGCTTGGCTCACTCGCCTGAAGGTCGGCGTGTGTTTCCGACACTGCCTGTTCTGGACAATATACTGTTGGGTGCTTTTCCGCGATTGACCGGTGCGCGTTTGAAAGGCGATGTCGATGCGGATGTTGAGCGTATGTTCGATCTCTTTCCGCGGCTCAGAGAGCGTCGCACGCAATTAGCCGGAACTTTATCGGGTGGTGAGCAGCAAATGCTCGCCATGGCGCGCGCCTTGATGCTTAACCCTGAAGTGCTTTTGCTCGACGAGCCGTCCATGGGCTTGGCGCCGCGATTGGTGGATGAAATTTTCTCGATCATTCGGCATCTGAAATCGATGCAGATTACGTTGTTGCTGGTTGAGCAATTCGCCGCGGCCGCGCTTGATGTGTCTGATTTTGGCTATGTGATGGAAAATGGCAAAATCCGCATCACGGGCGAAGCGCGCGCATTGGCCAATGATCCGGCGGTGCGTGAGGTTTATCTCGGCGGTTAAGCGCAGTCGTTTTTCGGGCGTTTTTTGTGACATCTATCCTTTTGACTAAAAAAGGACGTGGTGGGCCCGGCAGGACTCGAACCTGCAACCAGACCGTTATGAGCGGCCGGCTCTAACCATTGAGCTACAGGCCCGCCGCGGGGCAAAGCCTCGCTTGCGGCGTTGTCGTGATAGCGGGTCCGTGCGCGGCCTGCAATCGGTGTATCGGCCGGACTCACACAAGCCTTGGTTTGAGAAGCGGCAAAATTGCTAAAGTGAGCAGCGCGCCGATGGCGGTCATCGCGAAAGCGGCTTTTGGTCCGGAGGCATCCCATAAGAGGCCCGAGAGAGCATTGCCCGCAAGCATGGCGATGCCGCTTGCAAGGTTGAACAGTCCAAAACCGGTGCCCCTTAGCGGGGCGGGTGTCGCATCGGCAATCAAGGTGGCAAGCAGGCCTTGCGTTAAAGCGAGATGCAAGCCCCACAGCACAAGACCCAAGGCTCCGTAAAGCAGCGAGGGGGCTATGCCGAGCACGAGCGCGCTTAACGCCAGAGCGAGGGTGCCGAGCGCCAGAAGGCGCTGTTTTGAAACTCGATCAGCGAGCAGGCCTGCGGGATAAGACAGGCCCGAATAAATGAGGTTCATCGCAATCAGAACAAGCGGTGTGAGCGCTAAGGGCAGGCCAAGACCAGCAACCCGCAAGACTAAAAAAGCATCAGACACCCGTGCGAAAGAGAGCGCGGCGCTAACAGCCAAAGCAAGCCAAAAGGCGGGCGGCAATTCCACCATCGCGGCTTTTGAAATTGGGAAATGCTTTTGTTCGCCTTGCGGTGCATCGCGCTCCGGCACAAAGAGAAAAAGTGTTGCGACCGCCAAAAGTGCTGGAATGCACGCAATCCAGAAAACGAGCCGGATATTATCGGTTGCGACCAGCAAGACGAGGATCGCAATCGCAGGACCAATAAAGGCCCCCACGGTATCGAGCGCTTGCCTTAAGCCATAGGCCTCGCCGCGTCTTGCAGGTTTAACGAGGTCAGCAACCAGCGCATCGCGCGGCGCCCCGCGAATGCCCTTGCCGATGCGATCCAGAAAACGCGCGGTGATGATGAGATTTAATCCATCCGCCAGCGGGAAGAGCGGCTTTGTGAGCGCGGCCATGCCATAGCCCAAAAGCGCGAGCGCTTTTCGTTTGCCGGTGATGTCGGAGATGACGCCGGAGAAGAGCTTGACGATCAGCGCGGTGGCTTCCGCAATACCCTCGATCAGGCCGAGAGCCGCCACCCCGGCACCCAAGGTGCCCGTGATATAAAGCGGCAAAAGCGCATGGATCATCTCCGAGGAGACATCCATAAAAAGGCTGGTGAAGCCCAGCGCCCAAATGGCGGCGGGGAGGGGGGAGCGACGTGCCATCACTCCTCCTGCCACGGAATGAAGCGGCGGGAAAAGGGGTTATCTGCCGGCGCGGGGAGAGAATCCTTGCCCCCGAGGGGCCGTATCGTTACATACGGGCCAAATCAATTTCCCCCTCAAGCGGAGCGTTTGGCGTCATGGCGCGGCAATTTGTGTATCATATGCAGGGTCTTACGAAGACCTGGCCCGGCGGCAAGAAGGTTTTGGACAATATCCATCTCTCCTTCTATCCGGACGCGAAGATCGGCGTGCTCGGCGTCAACGGCTCGGGTAAATCCACTTTGCTCAAAATCATGGCCGGCATCGACAAGGAATTTGTTGGTGAAGGTTGGGTCGCGGACGGCGCGCGCGTTGGCTATCTCGCGCAGGAGCCGCCGCTTGATGGCGCACTCGACGTGCGCGGCAATGTCATGCTCGGCGTCGCGGCGCAGAAGGCCGTGCTCGACCGCTACAACGAACTCGCGATGAATTACTCGGACGAAACCGCGGACGAGATGATGAAATTGCAAGACGAGATTGAAGCCAAGGGGCTTTGGGATCTCGATTCAAAAGTGGATCAGGCGATGGATGCGTTGCGTTGTCCGCCTGATGATGCGGATGTGACAAAGCTTTCAGGCGGTGAGCGCCGTCGTGTGGCGCTGTGCCAATTGTTGCTCGCGCAACCAGAATTGCTGCTGCTAGATGAGCCGACCAACCATCTTGATGCGGAAACCGTGTCATGGCTTGAAGGCCATTTGCGCACCTATCCGGGCGCGATTTTGATCGTCACCCATGACCGTTACTTCCTTGATAATGTGACGGGCTGGATTTTGGAACTCGATCGCGGTCGCGGTATTCCTTACGAAGGCAATTATACGAGCTGGCTCGCGCAGAAGCAGAAGCGCCTCATTCAAGAGGGTCGCGAATCCGAGTCGCAGCAAAAAGCGCTCGAGCGCGAACAGGAATGGATTTCGCAAAGCCCGAAGGCGCGTCAGGCCAAATCAAAAGCGCGTGTGCAGCGTTATGATGATCTCGTGCAGAAGCAGAATGATCGGGCATCGGGTCCATCTGTTGCGCAGATCATTATTCCGGTGGCCGAGCGGCTGGGTAACAATGTCATCGATTTTGACGGATTGTCGAAGGGCTATGGCGACAAGTTGCTTATCGACAATCTCACATTCAAATTGCCGCCCGGCGGTATTGTCGGTGTGATCGGTCCGAACGGTGCGGGTAAGACGACGCTCTTCCGTATGATTACGGGCCAAGAAAAGCCGGATAATGGCACGATCACCGTGGGTGAATCCGTGCAGCTTGGTTATGTCGATCAGTCACGCGATGCGTTGGATGCCAATAAAACGGTTTGGGAAGAAATTTCCGGCGGCAATGAAATCATCTATCTCGGAAAACGCGAAATCAATTCACGTGGCTATTGCTCGACCTTCAATTTCAAGGGCGGCGATCAGCAGAAGAAAGTCGGCATG
>CANGPA010000124.1 GCA_947455645.1 Hyphomicrobiales bacterium
GTCATAGCCCGTTTTGCCGGCGAGCAATTTCGTCTCGAGCAGATCATTGGAGTCAAACACGTCATATTTGACCTTGATGCCGGTTTCCTTGGTGAAGTCTTCAAGGATGGAGGGGTCAATATAGTCGGACCAATTGTAAACATTCACAACGCGATCGGCGGCGTTGGCCGGCACAATCATGGATGCGCCTGATAAGGCGCCTAGCGCTGCGATACTTGCTGCAAGATGTGCCAGAAGTCCTTTTTTGAATGGCATGGTCCTATCAACCCTCTCAAAGGCCGAAGCGCGCTCCGGCGTCGTTTTCATCGAATGCACGTCTGTGAACCCTTTAGAGCCCGCAGGCGAGATGCTCCAGTTAAGACCCGGAACGCGGTTAAGAAAAGCGGTTTTTGCGGTTCCTGCCCCTCAACCTGTGTCATTCCACCGCTGGTTGCAATTTTACCCGGCTTGCGGCGGCCTTAAATTTGGTCACAATGGCATTCAACAGTGCTGTCCCGGATCATCTTTCACCGATGAACCGGTTTGATGGGCGCAATCAGGCAGTCCGGCCTTTCGGACGGCCTGATGGGAGCGACGACCGAAAAAGAAAGATCATGGCGAAAAAGAAAGCGATACCGACGCCGAACCGGGGCGCGGCAAGCCTGTCGGCGGTCTCCGATTGGCTCGATGAGCGTGGGCTTGAGGATATTGAATGCATCGTGCCCGATATGGCGGGTGTGGCGCGTGGCAAAATGATGCCGGTCGGGAAATTTACGGATGCGCCGCGCATGGCGCTGCCGGCGTCAATTTTCCTGCAAACCATCACCGGCGAATATCCGGATGATACGGATGATTTCCCCTCCGATGCGGGGGACGGCGACATTCTGTTTGAGCCTGATTGCTCGACGCTGTGTGTCGTGCCTTGGGCGTCTGACCCCACCGCACAGATCATTCATGACGCCTATCATCAGGATGGTCGCCCCGTTGACATCGCGCCACGGCAATTGCTGCGCGCGGTCATGGCGCTTTATCGCGCCAAAGGCTGGCGCGCGATTGTCGCGCCCGAACTCGAATTCTATCTCGTTGAGCGCAATCAGGATCCTGATTATCCGCTAAAGCCACCGGTCGGCCGGTCGGGACGCGCGGAGACGGGACGCCAATCCTATTCGCTCGCCGCCGTGAATGAATTCGATGATCTCTTCGATGACATTTATGATTTCTCCGCCGCGCAAGGGCTCGAAATCGATACGCTGATTCACGAAGAAGGCGCCGCGCAGATGGAAATCAATCTGCGCCATGGCGATCCGCTGGCATTGGCCGATCAGGTGTTTTTGTTCAAACGCACCATTCGCGAAGCCGCGCTCAAACATAATATGTACGCAACCTTCATGGCCAAACCCATCGCCAATGAGCCCGGTTCGGCCATGCATATTCATCAATCGGTTGTTGATGCGAAGTCGGGTAAAAATATCTTTTCCGGCAAAGACGGAAAACCTACGGAAGAGTTTTTCTCGTTTCTGGCAGGGCAACAAAAATATCTGCCCGCGGTCATGTGCATCATGGCGCCCTATGTGAATTCCTATCGGCGCTTGTTGCGTAAATCGATTGCGCCAATCAATGTGAATTGGGGTTATGACAATCGCACCGTCGGGTTGCGCGTGCCCAATTCAAGCCCCGAGGCGCGCCGAATTGAAAACCGCATTCCGTCGTCCGACGCCAATCCCTATCTCGCGATTGCCGCCTCGCTCGCCTGCGGCTATCTCGGCATGACGGAAGGCTTAAAACCCTCCGATCCGATTGAAGGATCCGCCTATGATCTGCCTTATGATTTGCCGCGCGGTCTTTTGGAAGCTCTGGAACTTTTCAGTGAATCGGAAGAGATCGCGGGCATTTTCGGCAAAGGGTTTGTTTCAACCTATCGCGCCATTAAACAGGCGGAGTTTGAAACCTTCATGCGCGTAATCAGCCCGTGGGAGCGCGAATATCTCTTGTTGAATGTTTGATCTTACATCTTTTCTTCACCACAACCCGAACAGAGTCATCATGGCATCATCCAATCTTTATCCGACCGCTGAATTGCGCAACGCTGATGCGCGGCATTACTTGCATCCCTTCACCGATTTCAAAGCGCTTGCCGCCGAAGGCAGTCGCGTCATGGTCAGGGGCGAGGGCGTGTGGATCGAGGATTCGGATGGCAATCGCTATCTTGATGGAATGGCAGGGCTTTGGTGCACCAATGTCGGTCATGGTCGCAGCGAGATTGCCGATGCGGTGCATGACCAGATGAAGGAATTGGCCTTCTACAATTCCTTTTTCAAAACCACGAATGCGCCGGCCATTCGCTTGGCAGAAAAACTCGCAACACTCGCGCCCAATGGCATGAGCCGCGCATTTTTCTGCGGTTCGGGTTCGGAAGCCAATGATACGATTTTGCGCCTCGTGCGCTATTACTGGTCCTTGCTCGGCAAACCCTCCAAAGACATCGTCATCTCGCGTGTGAATGGCTATCACGGATCAACCATGGCGGGTGCGTCGCTTGGTGGTATGAAGCCGATGCACAGCCAAGGCGGCATGCCGATTCCAGGCATTGTTCACATTCCTCAACCCTATTGGTTTGCTGACGGTGGTGATTTGTCACCCAATGAATTTGGCCTTCTCGCCGCGCGTGAATTAGAGAAAAAAATTGATGAATTGGGCGAGAACCGTGTCGCCGCCTTCATCGCTGAACCCATTCAAGGGGCGGGTGGTGTGATCATTCCGCCTGAAACCTATTGGCCGGAGATCAGCCGCATTTGTGCGGAGCGTGAAATTCTTCTGATTGCTGATGAAGTGATTTGCGGCTTCGGCCGCACGGGAAAATGGTTCGGCTCGCATTATTACAACATCAAGCCGGATTTGATGCCCATCGCCAAAGGTCTCACATCAGGCTATCTGCCGATGGGCGCGGTGATGGTGTCAGATCGTGTTGCCGAAGTGATTGTCGGCATCGGCGAAGAATTTTTCCACGGCTATACTTATTCCGGCCACCCGACTTGCGCGGCGGCTGCCTTGGCCAATCTCGCAATCATTGAACGTGAAGGACTTGTCGATCGCGTCGCCAATGACATCGGCCCCTACTTCCAAAAGCAATGGCTGGCGCTGGGTGATCATCCGCTTGTGGGCGAAGCGCGCATGGTCGGTTTGATCGGTGCGTTGGAACTTGTGCCGAATAAACCGTCGCGCCGCGAGAGATTTGCCGATACCGGAAAAGTCGGCACGATTTGCCGCGACATCTCGTTCAAAAATGGTCTTGTGATGCGCGCAACCCGCGACAGCATGATCATTTCGCCGCCGCTTGTGATTAAACATGAAGAAGCGGATGAGTTGATCCGTCGCGCCACAAAGACTTTGGATGAAACGCATCACGTCTTGCAAGCACAAGGCTTGATGCGGTGACGCGCAGGCGTGAATCGCATGCGCCTTCTTATTATGCGGCAACCGCGCAGGGGCTGATTGACCGACCGTCTCTTGCGGGTGATGCGCGCGCGGATGTGTGCATTATCGGCGGCGGCTATACGGGCCTCTCGGCAGCGCTTCATCTTGCCGAGCGGGGCCGTTCGGTCATTGTTGTAGAAGCGCATAAAATCGGATGGGGCGCATCGGGCCGCAATGGCGGACAGCTTCATTCGGCGCAGCGGCGCGATCAATCCACGCTTGAAAAATGGTTCGGCAAACAACACGCGCATCAGCTTTTTGATTTGGGCGAAGAGGCCAAAGCGCTCGTTAAACATCTGATCGCCAAACATGACATCCCCTGCGATTGGCAGCCGGGTTTGATTCACGCGATGCACAAACCCTCTTATCTCGACGAGATGCGTCGTGAAGTGGATCTATTGCAACGCGATTATCACGTCGGCGACATCACGCTTTTGTCACGTGAGGAAATATCAGCCGCACTGGGCACTCAAGCCTATTACGGCGGATGGCGTGAACAATCCGCCGGTCATCTTCATCCGTTAAACTATGCGCTGGGCCTTGCGCGTGCGGCCGAGAATGCGGGTGCTGTGCTCTATGAACACACGCCAGCCCTCAGCATCACGGACGATGCTTCACCCAAAATCATCACCGCACAGGGCACGATTACGGCAGACACCGTCATTCTGGCAGGCAATGGGTATTTGCATGGCATTCACGAGGAAACCGAATCCCGTGTCATGCCCTTGCATAATTTCATCCTCACCACAGAGCCTTTGGGTGAACGCGCTTCCGCATTAATACCCAAGCGCGAAGCCGCGGCTGATTCACGCTTCGTCGTTTATTATTGGCGTCTCACAAAAGACAATCGGTTGTTGTTTGGCGGCGGCGAAACCTATGGTCACGCCTTCCCGAAAGACATCAAAGCCTTTGTGCGTCCGCATATGTTGAAACTTTATCCGCAATTATCGGATGTCAAAATTGATTATGCATGGGGCGGCAC
>CANGPA010000125.1 GCA_947455645.1 Hyphomicrobiales bacterium
AATTTCGGAATTATCTATGGTATTTCAGCCTTTGGTCTCGCCAATCAATTGGGCATCGGGCGCGAAGAAGCGGGTGCCTATATCAAAAAATATTTCGAGCGTTTTCCAGGCATTCGCGACTATATGGACTCGACAAAAAAATTCGCGCGCGACCATGGCTATGTCGAAACCGTCTTCGGGCGGCGGTCTCATTATCCGCAAATCAATTCATCGAATCCGTCCGAGCGTGCATTCAATGAACGTGCCGCGATCAATGCGCCGATCCAAGGCACAGCGGCTGATATTATTCGCCGCGCGATGATTCGCATGGATGACGCGCTGGCACATAAAAAGCTCAAAGCTGAAATGCTTCTCCAAGTGCATGACGAATTGATTTTTGAAGTACCCGACGCGGAAGTGGAGGCAACCATCGCGGTTGTGAAAAAGGTCATGCAAGATGCACCTCATCCCGCCATTCAACTCGCAGTGCCTTTGCAAGTCGATGCGCGGGCTGCGAAAAATTGGGACGAGGCGCATTGATGGCATCGCTTCCCACTCTCTCCTCCGATGAGCTTGAGCGCTATGCACGGCATATTGTGTTGCGCGATGTCGGCGGGCCAGGCCAACAGAAACTGAAAGCTGCGCGTGTTCTCGTGATTGGCGCCGGTGGTTTAGGCGCACCATTGTTGCAATATCTTGCGGCGGCAGGTGTCGGCACGCTCGGCATTGTTGATGATGATATAGTGTCTTTATCAAATCTGCAGCGGCAGATCATTCACGGTACCCCCGATGTCGGGCGTGCGAAAACCGACAGCGCACAAGAGGCTGTTCACCGTATCAATCCGCATGTGACGATTGAGACACATCACACGCGCATCACGCCGGAGAATGCCGCGTCATTGATTGCCTCTTATGATGTGATTGCTGATGGTTCTGATAATTTTACCACTCGCTATCTGGTCTCTGACACGTGTTACCATGAGAAGAAGCCGCTTGTGACCGCAGCACTCGGCGCGATGGACGCAACCGTCACAACGCTTCGGCCGTTTGAGACGGGCGCTGATGGAAAACCTAATCCCACCTATCGCTGTTTGTTTCCCGAGCCACCACCGGCGGGCACGGTTCCGGCTTGCGCGGAAGCCGGTGTGCTGGGCGCGCTCGCCGGTCTAGCCGGGAGTTTGATGGCTTTGGAAGTTATCCGCGCGATTGTCGGATTTGGCGAGCCGCTTATCGGCAAGCTCTTGATGATTGATGCCCGCGCGATGCGGTTTGAAACCGTGCGCTATACATGGGATTCCGAGAACCCGCTTACGGGGTCGCGTACATCACTCTGATTGCGATACGCGCGTCGCGGCATATTTCGAATTATGCAGGATCACTTTCGCGCCAATCTCGACGCGGTTATAGAGATCCGCCACATCTTCATTGAGCATGCGGACGCAACCGCTTGAGACCTGCTCGCCAATAGTCCAAGGCTCATTGGTGCCGTGAATGCGGAAGAGAATATCCTGACCATTCTGATAAAGATAAAGCGCGCGGGCACCGAGTGGACTATCAAGCCCGCCCTCCATGCTCGCTGGCAAGTTGGGGATCAACGCGCGCATCGTGGCGGTGGGGATCCAATCGGGCCAAGCGCCTTTACGGCCAACGCTCGCATTGCCTTGCCATGAAAAGCCGCGACGGCCGACACCGATGCCATAGCGGATCGCCGTACCATCACCGGGATAGAAAAAGAGATGGCGACTATCAATATCGACGACGATCGTATTGGCCGGATAATCCTCAGGCGCGGCCATCGTTTCACGACGCAAATCAGCGCGCAGGCGCGACCGATCGACCTTCGGGATATTGTAAGGCTCATCCGGAATCGAACCGATATACCATTGATCGGCATCATTGGGTGCTTCGACGGGTTGGAAATTCTCAGCATTCGCTGACGACCCGCGCGTTTTCGTTTCTGTGCCTGTCTCTGTGGCAAAGGTCTGTTGACAGGAGAAGACGAGTCCCCAGCCAAGCGCCGCAATCAGAAAGGAAGTCGCACTACGCATCATCGCCCCGAACTCGTGAATCACTTACTTAAGAATGACTCAAGATACTGCCTTAAATGATAAGAATTCATTATCAGGCAAGGGCTTTGCCGCCATCAGGCGCGTAACGTAGCACCGGTCTTTTTCTGAACCTCAGCAATAATACGGCTGGAGACGGCATCAATTTCCGCATCCGTCAGCGTCTTGTCGGTGGGCTGCAAAGTGACGGCAATCGCGACCGACTGTTTGCCCTCCGGCACGCCCGGGCCTTCATAGACATCGAACACGGTCATATCGCTGATGAGATTGCGCTCACCCGCCTGCGCCGCTTTGAGAATATCGGCGGCAGCGACGGTTTTCTCGACAATGAACGCGAAGTCGCGGCTCACCGGCTGGAATTCGGAGAGAACGAGTTTCGGCTTCATTTTCGTGGGCCGTGCTTTGGGGGGTGGCAAGGCATCGAGATTGATCTCGATGGCCATCAGCGGGCCTTTCACATCCAGCGCCTCAAGAATGCGCGGATGCACCTCGCCAAAGGCGCCAACAATCATTTTCGGACCGAATTGCAATGTGCCAGAACGCCCGGGATGGAACCAGCTCGGGCCGCCCTGAACAATTTGCAGACCAGCGGTCGGAATACCGAGCGCTTCAAGCAGCGCAAACGCATCGCCCTTGGCATCGAAGGCATCAATCGTGCCGTTGCCCTGCCAGTGACGGCCCGACCCTTCAGGGCTCGCGAGGCCGCGGCGCAGCGCGGTGGCGGCAATCGTCTGGTCGTTTGGCTCGGCTCCGGCGAAGACCTGTCCCACTTCGAAGATGGCGACATCGTGAAAGCCCCGATCTGCATTACGCTGCGCGGCCTTGATCAGCCCCGGCAAGAGGCTTGGGCGCATATCCGAGAGGTCAGACGCAATCGGATTGGCGAGCGCCAATTCCGGCTTGCCGCCGCCGAATAATTCCGCCTCCGCCTTCGAGATGAAGGACCAGGTCACCGCCTCAACAAGCCCGCGCGTCGCGAGCGCGCGTTTGGCCAGTCTTGTGCGTTTTTGGATCAACGTCAGAACCGGTTTGGGAACGGTGGCGGTCTCACGCGGGAAAGGCACAGGCTCAACCTGATCAAGACCCGCAATGCGCACGATCTCCTCAACCAGATCGGCTTTATCCTCAACATCCGGACGCCATGACGGCACCGCGACTTTCACCTCTTTGTCAGTACCGGAAACCCAGAAGCCGAGTTCAGTGAGGATCGCTTTCATTTCCGGAACGAGCAGCGAAAGACCCGTCAAACGCTTCACATCCGACCAAGGGAACGTGATGATTTTTTCGGGTGCTGGAATTTCGCCTGCAACAAGCGCTTCGCTCGCTTCACCGCCACAGAGGTCGAGCACCATCCTCGTTGCAAGATCGAGACCCGGCACGCAGAAGGCAGGATCAACGCCACGTTCAAAGCGATAACGCGCGTCCGTATTGATGCCCAGCTTGCGGCCTGATTGAGCGATGTTGAGCGGATCCCACAGAGCCGACTCAATCAACACATCCGTTGTATGTTCATCGCAGCCTGAATGTTCACCGCCCATAATACCGGCGATGGACTCAACGCCATTGTCATCACAAATCACAACGGTTGAGGGATCAGGTCTATAGGTCTTGCCATCAAGAGCGAGAATCTCATCGCCGTCTTTAGCGTGACGCACAACCAGATTGCCCTTCACCTTTTTGGCATCGAACACATGCAAAGGGCGGCCGCGATCGAAGGTGATATAGTTTGTAATATCGACAAGCGTGTTGATGGGCCGAAGGCCAATCGCCTTCAAACGCCGCTGCATCCAATCAGGGCTTGGACCATTCTTCACACCGCGCACAAGACGCAGCGCAAAGGCTGGCGCGAGATGGTTCTGATCACTTGCAAAATTCAATTTCACATCGACAGGGCACGCGCCATGGCCTTTGATGGGCGCAAGATCATGGCGCTTCATCGAGCCAAGGCTAGCCGCTGCAAGATCGCGCGCAATGCCGTAAACACCGAGTGCATCAGAGCGGTTCGGCGTAATCGCCACATCAATCACCGGATCATCAACGCCGGCATAATCAACATAACGCACACCGATGGGCGCATCTGTCGGCAAATCAATAATTCCTTCGTGATCTTCGGAAAGACCGAGTTCGAAGGCCGAGCACAACATACCGGCCGATTCCACACCGCGAACGACACCGACGGTGATCGTGATG
>CANGPA010000126.1 GCA_947455645.1 Hyphomicrobiales bacterium
AATTGTCGGGGCGGGCTATATCGGCGTTGAGTTTGCGTGCTTGCTTCATCGGTTGGGCGTGCATGTCACATTGATTACGCGGCGTGAGCGCGTCTTGCCGCGCTTTGATCATGATTTGCGTACGGGCTTGCATGACGCCATGATCGCGGGCGGGATTAAAATCATCACCGAGAATGATGTCGAGATGATTTCAGGCCATCGCGGCAATCTTGCGCTTCAGCTTCATGGCGGCGTGACGCTTGCGGTCGAGCGCGTGATTTTTGCAACGGGTCGCAAGCCTTTGACAAAAGGCCTCGGTCTTGAGGCGGCAGGCGTTCATCTCGATGCGCAAGGCGGCATTATTGTGGATGCCTTCTCGAAAACAAATATTGAATCGATCTATGCTGTCGGCGATGTCACGAACCGCGTGCAACTCACGCCGGTCGCCATCCGCGAAGGCCATGCTTTTTCCGACACCGTGTTTGGTCAGCGCCCCACCGCGGTGGATCTTGGCCCCATTCCGACGGCGGTCTTTTCAACGCCAGAGATTGGCACGTGCGGTTTGACTGAAGAGGAAGCGCGTAAGGCTCATGATGTCGTGCTTTATCGCACCAGCTTCCGCCCGATGAAGGCCACACTCTCCGGCCGCGCCGATAAAGTGATGATGAAAATTCTTGTCGATAAAGCAACCGACAAAGTGCTCGGCGTGCATATTCTCGGCGAGGGCGCCGGCGAAATGATCCAGCTCGTCGGCATCACGATGCGCATGGGCGCAACCAAACGCGATTTTGACTCAACGCTTGCGGTTCATCCCACAGCGGCGGAAGAACTCGTCACCATGCGTACGCCGGTGGCGTGATCAATTCAACGGCGCTTCGGGCGGCTCAATCGTCATTTTGACATGATTGGCGGCGGGGCCTTCGCGCCACACGCCCCAGGCGACAAATAGGATCATCGCAAGATGCATCAGCGCATTATGCGCAAACATGATGCGATCACCAAAATGCGTCATGAGGCTTGCGACAAAAGTCGGCCCCACAATGGCACCAAGGCAATAGAGAAAGAGAGTGGTCGATGACACGGGGATGGCCTTGTCGGGCCCCAGCCGATCAACTGACAGCGACACCGACACCGGATAGATCGCTGTGATAAAAGCACCCGCAAAAAAGCCCAGCATGTAAAGCAGAGCGGGTGATGGTTTGGTAATGAGCCACAGCGCGATTTCAACAACCATGATCGCGGCAGAGAGCCCGCCAATCACGAGGCGGCGATCAAATTTATCGGACAGACGCCCGATCGGCCACGGGATCAAAGCCGAGCCTAAAATAGCCCATGTCATGAAACTCGCGACCGTGCCGGGCCCGAGATTAAGCCTCTGCACATAGGCCGGAATGATCGACCAGAAAGTACCATTCGCAAGGCCGAGCAACACCGCGGTTGCGACACTGATCAGCGAGGCTTTCAAAAGTTCGCGGATCACCAAGCGGCCTTTTGCCGGAATGGGCGGCGGTTCCGCGCGCGTCATCGCCATAGGCACAAGCGCGAGGGTGAGAAAACTCGCCGCGGCCGAGAAGAGCGCGAAGCTTTTGGGTTCAAACAGTCGGAGCGTCTGCTGTCCCGCCATCGAGCCGGTGAAATTCGCGATGTTGTAAATGCCGAGCATCCGCCCGCGATGGGATGATCCAGCTTTGGCTGAAATCCAACCTTCGACCACGCCGTAAAGTCCGGCAAAGCAAAAGCCGACAAGCGCGCGCAAAATCACCCAAGGAAAAGGAGAAATCGCCAGCGGGAAGGCGAGCACCGCCACCGAAACAATCGCGGAATAGGCGGCAAAGGCGCGAATATGGCCGACGCGGCGCACAATCGAGGGCGCGGTCCATGTACCAGCCAACATGCCAATGAAATAGGCCGAACCGATCAAGCCCACCATTGAGGGGCTAAACCCCTCCACCGTCGCGCGATAGGGGATAAGCGTGTTGATGAGCCCATTGCCCGCAATCATGATAAAGACCGCGATCAGAACGGGAAGGACAGCGAAAATCAGTTTACGCAACGGGGTACATCCGAAATCTATGGGTGCGGCAGCATAAGCGGCTTTGGTGAATGGGCGATTAAGAAATTTTAGCCTCTTTCCCCGCTTGCGGCGCGGCGTTTCTGCACTTTTTAAAAACGATACGCAGAAAAAAGGCGACAGCCTTGTTTGAGCCTCGCGAGTCGAATGATCTTCCCCGTTCCCGCTTCGCCCGTTAAGGAACGCCATCATCCGCTGTTGCGCGTGATTCCCTCTGACCTTGTGAGCTCATGACCGTCCTTCCTCCGAAAGCCTATGCGCTGCTTAAAAGCGTCTTTGGCTATGACCAGTTTCGTCCCGGCCAGGAAGAGGTGATCGCTGCCGTTCTCGCGGGCGGTCCTGTGCTTGCGGTTATGCCCACGGGAAGCGGTAAATCCATGTGCTATCAATTACCCGCTTTGCTCGAGGAGGGGCTTACCGTCGTGGTTTCGCCTTTGATCGCTTTAATGCGCGATCAGGTGCAGCAATTGCGGCATGTGGGTGTCAACGCTGGCTCGCTTAATTCATCCAACACCGCACAAGAGACAGACGAGGTGTGGGACGCCTTGCACGCAGGCGCGTTGCGGCTGTTATTCGTATCGCCGGAACGGCTGGCGATGGATGGGTTGCATCAAACACTCACGCGCGCCGGCGTCAAACGCGTGGCAATTGATGAGGCGCATTGTGTCTCTGAATGGGGGCATGATTTCAGACCCGAATATCGCCAGATCCGCGCCGCGGTGGAAGCCATGGGCCATGTGCAAGTGATTGCCTTTACGGCCACCGCTGATCGCAACACGCGCGCCGATATTGCGGAGCGTTTGTTTGATCGCGTGCCGCATATTGTCGTGCACAGTTTTGATCGTCCCAATCTCGATTTGCGCTTTGCGCCGAAAGATCAACCGCGCAAGCAAATCGAGCAGTTCCTCAAAAATCATCGCGCCGAGAGCGGGATCATCTATTGCTCTTCGCGCGACCGCACCGAGAAAATGGCCGCATGGTTGCAAGACAGCGGATTTGAATCGGTCGCCTATCATGCAGGCATGGAGGCACATCACCGCGCCCGCAATCAGGATCGTTTTTTGCAGGAGGACGGCATTGTGGTTGCCGCGACCATCGCCTTTGGTATGGGCATCAACAAGCCTGATGTGCGCTTTGTCGTGCATGCCGATATGCCGGGCAGTGTGGAAGCCTATTATCAGGAAATCGGCCGCGCGGGGCGCGACGGTTTACCTGCTGCCACCCTCACGCTGTATGGCGTGGAAGACATGGCGCTCAGGCGGCGACAAATCGCGGAAAAGCAAATCAGTGAAGAGCGTCGCCGCATCGAACATGCGCGCTTCGGGCGGCTTGCGATGTTGTGCGAGGCGGCCTCGTGTCGGCGACAGGTTTTGCTCTCCTATTTCGACGAGCAAGCGCCAGCCTGCGGACGCTGCGACATTTGTCGCGGCGAGGTCGCGCTTTATGACGGCACGGTGGATGCGCAAAAGGCGCTCTCTGCCGTTTATCGCACGGGACAACGCTTCGGCACGACCTATCTCACCGATGTGTTGATGGGTGTTTCGAGCGACAGCGTTACGCGCAATGGGCATGACCGCATCAAAACCTTCGGCGTCGGCAAGGACCGCGCGCGTGGTTTATGGAGCGGCATTATCCGCCAGCTTTTTGCAGCAGACGCGCTTGAAACCGCAAGCGAGGAGCATGGCGGGTTCAAGCTCACCGCCAAAGGGGAGGCAATCTTGTTAGGCCAAGAGAGCATTCAGCTGCGCAATGATCCACACAAAGCCCCCAAAACATCGCGTCCGAAATCGGGCAAAGGGCAAGATGCCCCTGAAGGTCTTGATGATGACGAAACCCGGATTTTCACAGCCCTGCGCCGCAAAAGGCTCGATATTGCGCGCGAGGAAGGGGTCGCTGCTTATGTCGTATTTGCTGACCGGACCCTGATCGAACTCGCGCGCCAAAAGCCGCTCTCTTTGCGCGAGATGGCAGGGATTTACGGCATCGGCACCGCCAAATTGGAGCGTTATGGCGAAGCGTTTCTGGACGTGCTGCTGAGCGTGGAGTGAGGGCGCGCAATCTTCCCTAGCCTTGCCCGCGCTCCTCCGGTATAGAACCGCTTTCGCCAGAAAAGCCTCAATTTTGTCCGGCTTTTGGCGTGGTATGGAGCGAAATGATGACTGAGCGCGGGAACGCCACAAA
>CANGPA010000127.1 GCA_947455645.1 Hyphomicrobiales bacterium
AGGGCGCTCGCCTCGTCCTTGATCTCGCGGACCTTTTGCTGGGTCTCCTGGACACTGTCGCGCGAGGCGGTGGTGAAGAAGGCGTCGCAGTTGCGGATGGCGAAGGCGCGGCCATTGGCGGAGGCGCCCGCGTTCATGATGACCGGGCGCGTGCCGCCCCAGGGCTTGGGATTGGCGCGCACGCCGTGGAGGTCGAGATGCTCGCCCGCGAAGTCGAACTCGCCCTCGGGCGACCAGGCGCGGGTGACGACGTTCATCCATTCCTGCGCATAGTCATAGCGCCGCTCGTGATCGCGCTGGGTCACGCCGAACATCTCGAACTCGCCCTCATTCCAGCCGCAGACCATGTTGAGGCCAAAGCGCCCCTCGCCGATATGGTCGGCGGTGACGCACATCTTGGCGGCCATGATGGGATTGTAGAGGGGGGCGTGGATCGTGCCGAAAACGGTGATCCGCTTGGTGGAGGCCAGCAGGCCCGAGGCCCAGTTGAAGGTCTCAAGGGTCGCGCCCTGGTAGTCGGTGACGCCGCCATAGCCCTTCCAGCGACCGATGGGCAGCATGAAGTCGATGCCGACCTCATCCGCCATCTGCGCGAGGCGCTTGCTGTCCTGCCAGCTGCCGGTCCAGCGGTTCTCCACGAGGGTCACGGCCCGGCCGGACGAGCAATTGGCCCCAAAGAGCCCGATGATGAGCTTGTTCTCGCTATAAAAAGCGCTGCGGTTCGCCAAAGTGGGGGCGGGCCTGTGAAAGGTCATCGGGCGGTTCCTCGTGAATCTTGCCGCGTTTATGGGGCAGCCTTAGGTCACAGGCTAGTCCTCGGCTTTGATGCAAGTCAATCGGGGCGTTGCCGCTCAGCCCCCAAACAACCGCATGAACCGCTCCGTCGCCGCCCGCACATCCGGCGCGCCAGGTAACTTTGATATTCATGGTCTCGGACTTGATGTCGCGGCGTTAGGGCCTTGGAAATTTCCTTCATTGATCGAAGATGCCGCAGCCCCATGTTTAAACGACCTTTAGGTGCGAAATCCAGGGCGGGCAATCCAGTTGTTGCGCAGGGCACCTTTCGTCTGGCGGCAGAAAGATAGCTGAATCCTTGCGCACCGCGAATTTGATTAAAAAAAAGATTGAAGGGTCTCAAAATGAGACATATAACGTAACAAAAAAATGTAGGCTTGAAGATTGGATCAGGACACAGCATGAAGGCTATTTGATGCGCATCCGAATCTCGTCGGACTCACACTAAATAGTATTGCATTCTGCCGCCTTTCGGGGACCCAGAAAAATCTTTTTTAAGGAGAAAAGCCATGTCGGAACTCGTTCGCCATATTGAAGGCCGGTTTGACGGCTTCGCTTCTAATCTTTCTTACGGTTGGGCGTCGATTTTTGAGGATCGTTCATCGCGTGTCGTAGTTCAGCTTATTATCGACGGCGTTCTTGCCGACGAGCAGCGTGCAGATGTGTTACGCGGGGATGTCTTGGCGTCAGGCCATGGCGACGGACGTTATGGCTTCGGTTTCGAATTGCCTGATTCTCTGCAGGACGGAAAAACTCATGAGATCGCGATTCGCGTCAAAGACACAGGGCTCGACATGCCTTACTCGCCGCGTTTTTTTTCAAGCTACCTGCATGTTGATAAAGAGTTATTTTCTAAAAACCTGCCCTGGATCGATCTGGATCACAGGGGTGAGGACATCCTGCGACGCCTGACCACAAAAGAGATTTCGGTTGAAACAGCCAAATTACTAGCGAAGTGGCATGACGACGGCTATGTGATTATGGATGATGTGATTGACGCAGCTACGATCAAGAAAATCAATTCCGACATTGATCAGGCGGTATTGGACCGGGCTCACGTTCTCTATCAGGGTCAAGGAGGCATCACCAGTTTGAAGGATCTGCGACCGGAACAAATAATATGGGATCATTCCCGCATCCTCGAATTTCACTCCGTATCGGAGGCAGCAGCTGAAGCGATTATGGCGCGTCCGCTCATTGATTTCATCAAAGTGGTTCTTGAGGGTGAGCCTGTTGCGATGCAGTCCCTTTTGTTCATGAAAGGATCCACGCAACGCGCCCATATGGATTTTCCATATGTGCATACTCCGTTTCCTGCTTATCTGATGGCGTCGTGGATTGCTTTGGAAGATGTCCGTGAAGAGGCGGGCCCACTTTTCTACTTTCCGAAATCTCACCGTCTGGTGCCGAAATTCGATTTCGGCTTTGGCAACCTTCTAGCTTATAATGACGGCTGGCATGTCCGCGATTTTGAGGAATATCTGGACGCGACGGCCAGGCGAATAGGTCTTGAGCAGAAACTCTTCATGGCCAAGAGCGGCCAAGTTTTGCTTTGGCACTCGGCGCTTGTGCATGGCGGGATGCCGAGGCTCGGTCAAGACGCTACACGGCGAAGCCTCGTGGCGCATTACTCGCCTCGAAACATATATAGCCGCGACCGAAGATATTCGGACCGGGAGCCATTGGTCGTCAGCAAAAATGGCGGCGTATTTTATGACTTTCAGGGAGAAGGCGATCCTAAGCTTCGCTTCCGCCTCATGAAATAGCGGAGATTCAGGTGTTCGGTTGGCGTTCGTTGTTCTCACCTCCAGAACAACACCATGAACCCCTCCGTCAGGCGTCCTTTTTGTACGATACAGAATGCTGAGAAACAGCTGAAGCTTAACCCGTTGCAAACTCGTTATCCTTCGGCTGCAACGATTTGCACATATCAACAACACGCAGGGCGAAACGCAGGTAGACCTCGCGTGCATAGTGATTGCCGGGTTCCAGGATTTCGGAGCTCTCCTCTATGGCCTCTGAATAGGTGAGAACACCTACGTGTGGATAGGAATCAGCCATTTCCCGCATCAACTTTGCCCACCGACTACGCACGGGAACGGCGATGATGTCATATTTGCCAGGCTGGTCAGGGATGGGCATGCCTACTTCGTCGTGGTCCACCGCAATGATCAATTTTGAACCGATGGGAATTCGGTCGATCAAGGATTCGATCATCTGAAGGCATTCTTCTTCTGTCGCTGGAAAGACGTGGTCAAAATTCGCACGGATGTATCGGGCGACCCTGATGATATCTTCTGTTTGCTCCCGATCATACTTATCGCCTTCCTCTTTGAGGAAACGGATGAGTTCCTCCTCGGGAAATGCTGGGAATTGGTCGGGTGCGCCATGCCGAGGCGTTATGTCGAGCGTCATCCCGGTGGTCTTGTGGCGTGTGTATGGACTCCAGTGTACATCTTGCATGAAGTTGAAAACGAACAGGGTTCCAGGCGCTGCAGTTGCAAAAAGGTCGTGCGCGACCATTTCCACCGGCACGCCAATGGCGTTCGCCACATCTTCGACTTCGGATCGCTTGCTATCGCACATACTCAATGCGTGAACCACGCTGGCGATCCTCACAAAACATCCACTAGCGACATAATTGCCATATGTATCCAGTTTCGGCGTATACGATGACAAATAGACACTGACGGCCTGGGTTTCGCATCCACCCCAAAACACGATTTGTGATGCGACTTGTTCATAGGCCGTTGTTGAGGCTTCGATGGATTGGACCTCGCGCACCCAATCAATTGTCCGCAGGACCGAGAGGTCAGTCAGCACTTCCCCGACCACATTGAGCTCTGGCATCCCCAAGCGATAGTAAACCCACTGCTCGATAAACATGCCGAGCGTGCGGCATGAAAAACAAAAATGCAATAAGTGGGAGTTGGAGGCTCCATCAACCATTACTTTGCGCAAGGTTTCGGTGATGAAGAACCCAACAAAGCCGTAGTCTCCATATTTATCAACGACGTGAATTAATCCCGCTTGTCGGCCAAATTGCTTGATTTGCGCCAGCAAGACTTCGCGAGCGCACGCGTTGTCTTCAGGAAGCCGTTTTTTTGTATAATTCAATTGGTTTGTACGATTAATCAACTCAATGGCGCGGTCCAGATGTGCCTCAATCCCGTATTCGATATATACTCTGATATCGCATGAACGCAGAAATTCTTCTGTGCCGCCAACAGCTTGTTTCTGGTTTCGTTGGCGTTCCTCGAGTAGTTTGTATTGCTTTATACCAACGGCGCGTTGGCGTGACTCATTGGGGATTCCCCTGAAGGTCAAGTTCTGATCCCCTTGGTGCGAGGAGATTCGCGCCATGCCATCAGCCCTGTCGCTTCGCACCGATTATTCACCTGCCGACCTGCGTCGGCGTGCCAAG
>CANGPA010000128.1 GCA_947455645.1 Hyphomicrobiales bacterium
ACGAGATGCAGGTCTTTGCCCTTGTAAGGGTTGGCGCGTGCAAGCTCTTCATCGAGTTCAATGCCGAGGCCCGGTTCGCGTGACGGGATCACATAACCGTTTTCCCATTTGATTTTGTTTTTGACGAGCGCGCCATAAAAGCCGCCAAAGGTCTCGATGCTTTCGAGCACGAGGAAATTCGGGATCGAGGCGGCAAGCTGCACATTCGCCGCGGCTTCCACCGGACCGCAATAGAGATGCGGCGCGATCTGCGCATATTTCGTCTCGGCCATCGCCGCGATCTTTTTTGTTTCCATCAAACCGCCAACGCGGCTGATCGCCATTTGTAAAATATGCGCGGCGCGCAAATCGAGCACACGCGCGAATTCATATTTCGAGGAGAGCCGTTCGCCGGTTGCAATCGGAATGGTCGTCTGCCGCGCAACGATCGCCATTTCTTCCGGCATATCGGCAGGCGTTGGCTCTTCAAACCAAAGCGGATCGTAAGACTCTAAACGCCGCGCCAAGCGGATCGCGCCGGATGTTGTAAATTGTCCATGTGTGCCGAACAGCAAATCCGCTTTCGTACCGCAAACTTCGCGTAGCGCTTTGCAGAACTGCTCGGCGCGTTCCATCATTTCAAGGCTCGGCTGGCGCGGATCAAATGTGCCATAGGGAATCGGATCGAATTTCAGCGCGGTGAAACCTTGCGCCAAATATTCTTTCGCGCGCTCGGCTGCGACATTGGCTTTGTAATAGACGTCTGTTGATTGATAGGCGTCGCCATCTTTCGGATAGAGATAGGTGTAAGAGCGTAGCTTCTCGTTCACGAGGCCGCCGAGCAATTCATAGACAGGCTTATTCAGCGCTTTGCCTTTGATGTCCCAGAGCGCGATTTCAAGTCCAGCAATCACAGCTGTCAGCGTCGGGTTCGGGCGACCACTATAGCCGCGCCCATAAGCATTCTTCCACATACGCTCGATATGGAACGGATCCATGCCAAGCACATGCTGTTGAAACACGTCTTCAATCGCAGCCTTCATCACCTGCGGGCCGAAGGCGGCATCATAGACTTCACCATAACCAACAATTCCGTTGTCGGTTTTGAGTTTCACAAACAGAAAATACCGACCGCCGAATGTCGGTGGCGGATTGCCGGTGATGATGACTTCGAGATCGGTGATTTTCATATCGTCACGCCTTAATCCGCGCCGATGTCGGATCATACATCGGCTTTAACGACACCTTCGCCGGAATCTTTTGTCCTGCGACTTCGATTTCATAAGCGCCGCTTAACACTTCTTCTGCAGAGATCGGATGCTCACCACCGACATAGCCAAGGCCGACAGCGCCGCCGAGCTTATAGCCATACATCGCCGAGGTGAGGCGCGAGATGCGCTTGCCGTCTTTCCAGATCGGCTCATCGTGATAAAGCATCGCATCGGGATCAGCGATCAGGAATTGCGCGAGACGACGCGTAATGCCTTTCTCGCGTTGCTTTAACAACGCTTCGCGGCCGATAAAGCCGCCTTTCTTCTCCCATGCAACGCAAAAGCCAAGACCGGATTCAAGCGGTGAATCTTCCGGCGTGATGTCATGGCTCCAATGGCGATAGGCTTTTTCCATGCGGAGCGAATTCATCGCGTGATAGCCCGCAAGTTTCAAACCATGTGCGCCGCCTTTGCTCATAATGAGATCAAAGAGGCCAGCGGCGAATTCGGTCGGAATATACAATTCATAGCCCAATTCGCCGACATAAGTAATGCGCGTTGCACGGATCCGCGTCGGCCCAACTTCGATAATCTTGCTCGTGCCGAACGGAAACGCGGCGTTCGAAATATCATCCGGCGTCAAGGATTGCAGCAGCGCGCGGGCATTCGGACCCATAAGACCGATGGTCGATGTGCCGGATGTGATATCGACAACGGCAACGGACTCGTCATCGCGGATCGCGCGTTCGAGATGGCGGAGATCATGCAGCTGCGTCGCCGCCGCTGTAACAACGAGATATTCATTCTCTGCCGTGCGCGTCACGGTGAGATCCGCCTCGATCCCGCCTTTATCATTGCACCATTGGGTATAGACAACCTTGCCCGCTGCCACGTCGACTTCATTCACCGACACGCGGTTCAAGAGCTTCATGGCGTCGCGGCCTTTGACGAGGAATTTTGCAAAAGCACTTTGGTCAAACAGGCCCACCGTTTCGCGCACAGCCATGCATTCATCGCGGCTGTTCTCAAACCAGTTAGGCTTGCCGAATGTATATTGATATTTTGGCTCTTGGCCTTCGCGCGCAAACCAGTTTGGGCGCTCCCACCCTGCGACTTCACCAAAACATGCGCGATGCGCCATGAGGCGATCATGCAGCACGGTTTTGCGCACGCCGCGTGACGTCTCATATTGCTTGAACGGCCAATGCATCGCGTAGAGCAGGCCTAATGCTTCCGACACACGCGGGATCAAAAAGTGCTGCGTGTTTTGATGCGGGTAGAGGCGATTGATATCCACATCCCACAAATCGAAGGGCGGCTCGCCTTCCGTGATCCAATGCGCAAGCGCCATGCCCGCGCCGCCGCCCGATTGAATGCCGATGGAATTGAAGCCCGCCGCGATGAAGACATTTTTCACTTCCGGTGCCGGGCCCAAAATATATTTCTGGTCGGCGGTGAAGCTTTCAGGACCATTGAAGAATTTGCGAATGCCGATTTTGCCGAGCGCGGGAACACGCTTCATCGCGTCTTCCAAGATCGGAGCGAAGTGATCAAAATCTTCCGGCAATTCGCCAAATTCAAAATCCGCCGGAATGCCGTCAAGCGCCCAAGGTTTCGCTTTTGGTTCAAACGCACCGAGCAACAGCTTGCCCGCATCTTCCTTGTAATAAGCGCAATGATCCATGTCGCGCATCACCGGCAGGTCAGGCGTCATGCCTTCCATTGGATCGGTGACGATGTAAAAATGTTCGCAAGCCTGCAACGGTACATCGACGCCGATGGTCTTGGCGATCTCGCGTGTCCACATGCCGCCTGCGATCACGATAGTCTCGGCGCGGATCGTGCCTTCCGCCGTTTCAACACCAACGGCTTTGCCATTCTCGATGATGATCTTGGTGACAAGCGTATCTTCGAAAAACTTTACGCCCGACATGCGCGCGCCTTTGGCAAGCGCCATTGTCGTATCGATCGGGTTGCATTTTCCGTCATGCGGATACCAGATCGCGCCGATGACATCGTCAACATTCATCAGCGGCCATTTGGCTTGCGCTTCTTTCGGGCTGATTTCATGCGCTTCAACATTGAAGGAGCGCAACATATCGGCGGCGCGGCGGAGTTCCTGCCAACGCTCCGGGTTCGTTGCAATCGAGATCGAGCCCGGCTGCACAAAGCCCGTGGCCTGGCCCGTTTCCTTTTCAAGATTGGTGTAGAGATCGACCGTATATTTCGCGAGTCGCGTCAGGTTCTGCGTGTAGAGCGAGGAGCGCACAAGCCCAGCCGCGTGCCATGTCGTGCCGCTTGTGAGCTTTTTGCGCTCGATCAGCACAACATCTTTCACGCCTTTCTTGCCGAGATGATAGGCGGTCGAGCAACCAACAATGCCGCCCCCGATAATCACAGTGGATGCATGAGAGGGAAGGGCGGCCATCTTGTGTTTCCTTGGTTAGCGCATTTATTTTTTAAATGTATCGTTGCTGTTGTGCAGTCAGAGGTCCTTCATCTGCCATTGTGCGCAACGTTACGAAGCAATCCAGCCTCTTTTTAAACTATCAACTGGATTGCTTCGCTCTCGCTCGCAATGACGGAGACTTTTGGATTACGCTACTTCACCCATATCCTTGCGGTCGAGTTTGATCGGGAACTTAGCCCGGATCGCATCATCGACCTCGCGGCTCACATGTTTCGGGTGGTGGCTCTTCAAAATTTCTGCCGTCTTTTTTACCGCGCGATCAACATAAGTCGGGCGGCCGCGTTCGTTCCATTCATTCGGTGACCAGCGGTCGCCAACTGACGGATAAACATAATCGCGTTGCATGAGATGCAACGTTTGATCCGAGCCCAAATAATGGCCAGGGCCGCCGATACAAACATTGCGGATCGTGTCGATATTCAACGCATCGTCCGACGTATCAATGCCGCGCATTGTACGTTGTGCGGCGGCGATAATGTCATTGTCGGCCACAAGCGTTTCTTTGCAAATGCCGAGCAGAGAAGCGTGCATACCG
>CANGPA010000129.1 GCA_947455645.1 Hyphomicrobiales bacterium
AAATGCGGCGCCGAAATCAGACAGCCAATTGTGAGGGCAAGCGCCGTTGCGAAAATTAGATAGCCCGACAAGTCGGTCAGTTTGGCCGTAAGCCGAATGCCAAAATGATTCACAATCGCTTGAAGGCCTGTGATCACAGCGAGAAAGATTACTTCGTTCTGGTAATTCGCAGAATCAAAACCGAATGCGCCGCACACGAAATACCAAGTGCCAACGTTAATCGCACCCAGCACTGTGACAAGGCCGAGCAAGTTAAGCCAAGCTGTCAACCAGCCCGTAAAACGATTACCAAGGATCGAACCCCAGTGATAAAGGCCACCTGCCGTAGGATAAGCTGAACCAATCTGCGCCATAGCGAGACCGAAAACACCAGACACCACACAGCCGACAATCCAGCCAATACCGATCGCACCGCCACCAGCACCTGAAGTTGCTTGTGCGAGCGAATTGATACCGCCCGACAGAATGCAGATGATAGAGAATGAAATCGCAAAATTCGAAAACGCACTCATGGAGCGTTCAAGTTCCTGGGCATAGCCCATGGAATGGAGGACCTTAAGATCCTCCTTCTTTGCGTGATCGTCGTAATGATTATCAGACATTTATATGAACGCCCCCTCGCGTCTTCAGTGAGTGTCGTAATGCGTCTCAATTTCTCTCAAATCGCTTCTGATCGCGACTAGATGACACAACACCAAAGAAGTTAACGATAAACGACGAAGCGGAAAGGTTTGATTTCAAAAATTCAGGCCCTTGCGGCATAAGGTCGCAAAGGAATGCCGGTGCGAACGACGCATTATTTCAACGGAAAATAAGATCGGCAAGCTCTGATTGCCCCAAAGCCACGAAGGGTCCGCTTCGAAATTGTTCTTTTCTATAACGAAACGGGCGACCCTCGCCGTCGAGAACAACGCCGCCGGCTGCAGCAATAATGGCATGTCCAGCCGCCACATCCCATTCCATCGTGGGGCCGAAACGCGGATAGAGATCCGCACGCCCCTCGGCCACGAGGCAGAATTTAAGGGAAGACCCCGCTGAAATGCGCTCTTCCACGGAAAGCCGATCAATAAACTCACCCGTTATGCGATCAGGATGCGATCGGCTGGCCACTACCGTGAGGGGGCCTTCTGGTAGCTTGCGCGTGAAAATCCGGCGCCGATCAATCGCCGCGTCCAACGAGGCGCCGGGCTCCACAGTGAGCACGGCAGCCGACGTGCCGCCAATCCAAAGTTTCGACAGAAGGGGCGCATAAATCGCCCCCGCAATAGGCAAACCGCCCTCGATCAGTCCGATATTAACGGCAAATTCAGCCCGTCCACGAATAAACTCACGCGTACCATCAAGGGGATCGACGAGAATAAACCGTTCGCCGATAGAACGGCCAATGCCTGCCGCCTGTTCTTCTTCGGCAATTACGGGAACCTCCGGTAAATATTCGCGTAAAGCGTCTAAAATATAGCGCTCAGAGGCTTCGTCGGCATCGGTAACCGGACTGCCATCGGCCTTATCGCGGGTTTGATCGAGACGGTCGCGATGGGGCAAAATGATCGCGCCAGCATGCACAGCAATCTGCCCGAAGAGTTCTGCCAGCGCGTCACGATCCATTCTCAACAACCCCTTACAAATTGTACTTATTACCTCACACGATTACGTGACTTCGCGGGTGCAACGGTTAGAGTCAAGTTCTCGTTCATACGCTCACAGGAAAGACGTCAATGAGTTCATCTTTGCCCATCGGCATTGTTACCATCTCCGATCGCGCGAGCCGTGGCGATTATGAAGACAAAGGGGGCCCGGGAATCATTGTCGCATTGAGTGATTTACTCGCTTCGCCCTGGCATCCAGTGTCGATAATCGTTCCTGACGAGAAGCCCGCGATCATGGCCACCCTCGCCGACCTCGCGGATCGAGAAGCATGTTCTCTGATTCTTACGACAGGGGGTACGGGCCCCGCTTTGCGCGACGTTACGCCCGAAGCCACCCAAGCCGTATGCGAAAAAATCATGCCCGGCTTTGGCGAATTGATGCGCATGGCCAGTTTGAGAGAAGTGCCAACAGCGATACTTTCTCGTCAAACTGCCGGCATCCGCGGCAAGAGTCTTATCGTTAATTTGCCGGGCAAACCTTCTGCAATACGAACCTGCCTCGACGCTGTATTCTCGGCAATTCCATATTGCATCGATCTAATCGGTGGCTATCGACTCGAAACCAACGAGGAACACTGCAAGGCTTTTCGACCAAAGAACTGACGTTGAGATTTTTTTTGATAGCCATCCTTTGATGCTCTTTATCATTTCGCATGATAAGTGAGACATCTTTGCTCCCTTGTCTTCAACGCGCCTATATGTAACTGGCAGTTTTGACCCTCCATAAGGACTTTGAATCGTGAGCTCACATCCCGTTCTCGTCGAAATCTATCGCGGCCAAGCCGTGGAATCCGTGCATCGGGGTTCAGTCGCGGTTGTCGACGCCGATGGCGCGACCCTCCTAGCGCTCGGGGATGTTGAAACGCCTGTTTTCCCTCGCTCGGCCGTCAAGGCGCTTCAGGCCTTGCCCCTGGTTGAATCCGGAATTGCGGAACGCTTCGGCCTCAATGACGAGGAGCTGGCGCTGGCGATTTCCTCTCATTCAGGCGAACCGCGCCATGCGGAGACGGCCTTAAAAATCTTGAAAAAGGCCGGACAGGATCAGGCCTGCCTCGAATGCGGTGCGCATTGGCCCTCAAACAAAGAGGCGGAACGTGCATTGGCGGCGAATGGCCAGAAGCCCTCAGCCCTTCACAACAATTGCTCCGGCAAACATTCCGGCTTCATTTGCCTTTCTTGCGGTCTCGATGAAGACCCCAAGGGTTACATTAAGCCCGATCATCGCGTGCAGAAGGAAATCCGCGCGGCGGGTGAAGCGATGACCGGATTCCGCGTGCGTGAAGAATGGACGGGCGTCGATGGATGTTCGATCCCCACTTACGCGGTACCGCTCAAAAATCTAGCGCATGGTTTTGCTCGTCTCGGGACAGGCACAGGCCTCGCCCCCGAACGCGCTAAAGCCGCAGCGCGGCTGCGCCAAGCGGCAGCCGCTCATCCCTTTATGGTGGCGGGGACCGGTCGCCTTGATACTGTCGCGATGGAAATTTTCGGTAGCCGCCTCTTTGTAAAAACGGGTGCGGAAGGCGTTTACTGTGCCGCTTTGCCTGACCATGGCCTCGGGATTGCGCTTAAAGCGGATGATGGTGAAACGCGCGCAGCCCAAGCCATGCTTGCCGGGATTGTTCACCGCTTCCTCAAAATGTCCGATGATGAACGTATCGCCTTTGACCAAAAGGCTTGGCCCACGCTGGCAAACTGGAATGGCATGACAGTGGGGTCAATCAAGCCCACAGTGGCTCTTACCGGAGCCTGATTAATCTGGTCCTATTCTTGCCGCATTCAACCGCGAAAGAGTTGGCCCATTGCCATAAACACGAATGATTTCAAAAAATGATCTGTCCCCTCGCGCATCATGTTCTTAAATTTGCAACGATTGGCGCGACACTTATCGCGCTCAGCGGTTGCATGGGTGGTATCGCGGGGACACGATTCACGGATACAGCCGAGACAAAGACCGGCGATGTGATGCCGATCTTTGTGGCGACTTCACGCAAAATGAACGCGGACGGATCGGTAACAGCAGAGCTTTCGCCGACAACAAATTATTTAATGAATCTCATCAATATCCCAAAAAACCATAAGACCGGACAAATTGAACGCCCAAGCTTTGGTTCAGAAAGTCGAAATTCGCATTTCACTTTTGTCAGTCAACGCCTGCTTGATCATGAGAAATTCAGCGCTGAAATTTCATCCCAACTCTCCGGTCGTGTCGGAACGGCGCGCGATGTTCTCGTTTATGTTCATGGTTTCAATACGGGTTATGACGAAGCCCGCTTTCGCCTTGCTCAGATCGCCACCGATTCAGGTTTCACCGGCGTACCTGTTCTCTTCACATGGCCTTCGCAAAATCGCGCTTTCGCTTATGGCGCCGATAAAGATAATGCCACCGCCTCGCGCGATGATCTAACCGCCTTGTTATCAGAGCTCGGAACCTTACCTGGCGTTGGCCGCATA
>CANGPA010000130.1 GCA_947455645.1 Hyphomicrobiales bacterium
CGGAGCGCCAACACGATTTAAATTTTCGAATGTGCGGCGCGCCATCGCGTGATTGGCTAAGCCTTGTCGCGATTTCGAGACCCAATGTTTTTTCACCGTGCAATGTGAAGCAAGCGCTGCCGCATCAGCGGTGCGATCTAGCACGGCGAGAATCTTATCAAGCATGGCCCGTGACGGCGCGCGGATCGCATACATGATTTGCGCCATTTGCGCGGGCAGATTGTCGGCGGTCGCTTGGCCCGAGGCGAGGATTGTTTCATTCACCGTCCATGTGCCGGAATGGGGCAACATGTGATCACGCGCGGTTTTTGCGAGCGTAAACATGGTGGTCACCGCATCATTCGCACCGGGTGCGCGCGCCATCGTATGCGCGGCCGGAATCGGATTGCCCGCATTCGAGCGATTGGTGTCTTCTAACCAGCTCTCGGGCGTCTCACAGAGAAACTCGTAGATGACGCCATAATAGGGGCCACAATGCGTATCCCATCGGCATGTATTCGCATAAGGCAACATATAAAACGGATGAAAGGAGACAATGCCATCAAGCCCGTCATAATAGCCCTTCGCGGCATGGATCGGTTTTGAGCCGCGCACTTTTTCAGCGGGCTCTCCCATAAAGCGCAACGTACCGGTGATGCCGTGTTTTTCCATCGCCGCTTTGGCCGCAAGCACACCACCCAACCCACTCATGCCGAGTGCGGAATGGGGATCGGTATGACCTCCGGCAAAGCGCGAAAGCCCGCCACGCGGCGCGCGATAAGGCGCTGCTTTTTGGCTATTGCCGGGCACCGCATCATATTCCGCGTAAGTCATGGCGGAGGGGCCTGCGCCATTCGACCAGCGGGCAGAGAAGGCCGTCGGCATGCCGCCCGAGCCTTCTTCGACCGTGAAACCTTCCGCGCGCAGGCGCTCGACATACCAGCGGGCCGAGCGCTCTTCGCGCCACGCCGTCTCGCCAAATTCAAAAATCGTCCGGTTCCAGGCCGATAATTCGCCCATACGGTCATCAACCGTGCTGATAACCGTTTGGCTCCGATCTGACATGACGCAACTCCCTCTGCGATTTTTATCACTATGCCCAGCGTAGACCGGGCTTCTCAAGACCCCCAAACCCCATTAGCTATGGGGCCAACAAGAAAATCCGTTTCGGGGAATGATGCGATGTCCGCTGTTGATGCCTGCCTGACCATTGCCGAATTGAAAGATCTGGCGCGCCGTCGCGTGCCCAAAATGTTTTTCGACTATGCGGATTCCGGCAGTTGGACCGAAAGCACCTATCGCGCCAATGAAAGCGATTTCGCCAAAATTTTACTGCGCCAGCGCGTTGCGGTGAATATGGAAGGCCGCTCCCTTGCGACCGAGATGCTTGGCGAAAAAATCGCGATGCCTGTCGCACTGGCCCCTACAGGTCTCACCGGCATGCAACATGCCGATGGTGAGATCAAAGCTGCACGCGCGGCTGAAAAATTTGGTGTTCCCTTCACACTTTCAACCATGAGCATTTGCTCGATTGAAGATGTGGCGGAGAACACATCAAAACCGTTCTGGTTCCAGCTCTATGTGATGCGTGATCGCAAATTCATCGAGCGTTTGATTGATCGCACCAAAGCGGCGAAATGTTCAGCGCTCGTGTTGACGATGGATCTACAAATCCTAGGCCAACGTCATAAGGATTTGCGCAATGGCCTTTCAGCGCCGCCTAAATTCACGCCGAAACATATTTGGCAAATGGCGACGCGTCCGCAATGGTGCCTTGGCATGCTTGGCACGCATCGTCGGACTTTCCGTAATCTCGTCGGCCATGTCGATAATCTCGTTGATTTGAGTTCGCTCTCGGCATGGACCGCGCAGCAATTTGATCCGACCTTGAGTTGGAATGATGTGGGTTGGATCAAAGATCGCTTTGGCGGCAAGGTTATTGTGAAAGGTGTGCTTGATCCTGAAGATGCGCGCCTCGCTGTGTCGCATGGTGCGGATGGGATCATCGTATCTAATCACGGCGGGCGTCAGTTGGATGGAGCGCCGTCTTCCATTCGCATCTTGCCTGAAATTGTCGATGCGGTTGGGGGCAAGACCGAAATCTATCTCGATGGTGGTATTCGCTCGGGCCAAGACGTGTTGAAAGCGATTGCGCTTGGTGCGAAATCAACCTTTATTGGACGTCCATTCTTATATGGCTTAGGTGCAGGCGGTGAGGCGGGTGTGACACGCTCACTCGAAATCATCCGCAAAGAAATGGACATCACCATGGCGCTGTGTGGCGAACGCGACATCAAAAACATCGGCACTCATACGATTTATAAAAACGGGTTGGTGGGTTAGCTCGATTTATTTCGAATGGTTCGAGACGCAGCGCTTGCGCGCTGCTCCTCACCATGAGGTATGATATGAATTTCCTCATCCTGAGGAGCGGCGTAGCCGCGTCTCGAAGGACGTGGCTCATAGCGCTCAATCTTGCGCATGGTTCGAGACGCATCACTAACGTGACGCTCCTCACAATGAGGAATGATATGAATTTCCTCATCCTGAGGAGCGGCGTAGCCGCGTCTCGAAGGACGCCTCACTCCCCCTTCACATAGGCCTCGACCTTGCCCTTGAGCTTGATCGTCATTTGCTTGCCAAACCGGTCTTTGGCAGCACCCGCGGCCACGCGCACCCAGCCTTCGCTCATGCAATATTCTTCCACATTGGTCTTCTCGACGCCGTTGAACCGGATGCCGATGCCGGCTGCGAGCAGGTCGGCATTGTGAAAGGGGCTGTCGGGATCAACCGAAAGCCGGTCAGGCAGAGCAGGGGCGGCAGCAGACATGGTACAAAACTCCTTAGATTCGGCCTGATTTGGCCCTTATAACCCCTTTCTAGCGGCAGAAATCGGGATCGCAAGCGGCAAAATCGCCTTTTGGGGGTAGGGGGCTCAATCGCCCTGATCCGACGGCGGATAGAAAATTTCCGACACCGTGACAAATTATCCACTGTTATATTGCGTATTGTAAAAATCGAGGTTAGCCTAATTCACCGTCAATGGGTGACGGAGACTTTGAGGACGTAATGGCGACAGGAACTGTTAAGTGGTTTAACGCGACCAAGGGTTATGGATTCATTCAGCCGGATGGCGGTGGTCCAGATGTGTTTGTGCATATTTCTGCGGTCCAACAGGCAGGGCTCTCCGATCTGCAAGAAAAGCAGAAGATCAGCTACGAACTGATCATGGATCCCCGTAAAAATAAAACCAGCGCGGGTAATCTCAAGCTGGCTTGATGCGACTACGCATCGCGGAAGCGGTGTTCGGCGACCTCTAACAGGTCTATCGACTGTCGTTTTTCCATCCTTAAAGGCGCCCCAAAGGCGCCTTTATTGTTTTTGATTTCCTGAAGCGCCTTTCATCGAAGATACCGCCTTCAAAAATTGACCGTATCGGCCCCCTTCAAGCCAAGTATTGACCGCGCTTCATCGGGTGTTGCCACCGCAAGCCCCAAGCCTTCAATGAGTGTGCGCGCGATGCGCACTTGCTCGGCATTTGATGTGGCGAGTTTTCCTGGCCCCGCCCAAATCGAATCTTCCAAACCCACGCGCACATTCCCGCCAATCGCTGCGGCTGTTGCGGCAATCGGCATTTGATTGCGCCCGGCACCCAACACCGACCACAGATAATCATCGCCGAACAACCGATCCGCCGTGCGCTTCATATGCATGACATCATCGGGATGCGGACCAATGCCGCCCAAAATTCCGAATACGGTTTGCACAAAGAGGGGCGGGGTCACGAGTTTGCGATCCAGAAAATGCGCGAGATTATAAAGATGCGCGGTGTCATAACATTCATATTCAAACCGCGTGCCTGCATCCTTCAATGTCGAGAGCACGAATTCAATGTCTTTGAATGTGTTACGAAACACGAGATCACGCGAATTTTCGAGAACAATCGGTTCCCATTCATGTTTGAAGTCGTGAAAGCGGCCGAGCATCGGAAACAAACCGAAATTCATTGACCCCATATTAAGAGACGCAAGTTCCGGTTTGAAATGCGCGGCCGGTTGCACGCGTTCAGCTACCGTCATGGAGGGCGCGCCGCCGGTTGTCAGATTAACAACA
>CANGPA010000131.1 GCA_947455645.1 Hyphomicrobiales bacterium
GAGCCTAAGGGCAGAACCGCGCGATCATCCTTTTTAAGGTAAGCCTCCACCTGCATCCAATTCATGTCGCTGATCCGCATGGCAGGGTCTCCCTTTTTATACGTGGCTTTATTTTGCTCCTTGATGAGCAAGCCACGTTGTTTCACTCATTACACAGCCCAACAGGCGACATCGCGCCCGTGTTTTGTAAGCATCTGCGGTGCGTCTGTCTTGCAGCGATCCATCGCCAATGAACAGCGGGGATGAAACGGGCATCCACTCGGCGGATCAAACGGGGAGGGAAGCTCACCCTGCAACACAATGCGCTCTTTTTTCGCATCGGGATCCGCGACCGGCGTCGCTGATAATAGTGCGCGCGTATAAGGATGTTGGGGAGCGGAGAACAACGCATCGCGTGAAGCCGTTTCAACCGCATGGCCGAGATAAATCACCATCACGCGATCAGCGATGTGCCGCACGACCGAGAGATCATGGCTGATAAAGAGATAAGCGAGGCCAAATTCTTCCTGCAATTCAGCGAGAAGATTAAGCACTTGTGCGCGGATCGACACATCAAGCGCCGAAACGGGCTCATCGAGCACAAGAATTTTAGGCCGCAACATCAGCGCGCGCGCAATCGCAATGCGCTGACGCTGACCGCCCGAGAACATATGCGGGTAGCGATCTTTGAATTCCGGACGCAAGCCGACACGCGCCATCATCGAAGCGACCGCTTCGGCACGTTCCGAAGCAGAGAGCGTGGTATTAATAATTAAGGGCTCTTCAAGCGCAGCGCCAATCGTCTGGCGCGGATTAAGCGAGCCATAAGGATTTTGGAATACAATCTGCACTTCACTGCGCAAGGTTTTGCGTTGAGCTTTAGTGGCGTGAACAAGATCAACGCCATTGATCTTGAGCGTTCCTGCCGTTGGCGTCTCAATCATCGTGAGAAGACGCGCGAGCGTTGATTTGCCAGAGCCCGACTCACCGACAACGGCGAGTGTCTTGCCGGATTCGAGATCAAAGCTCACACCCGCCAAAGCGTGAACCGTCGCGGGTGGTGCGAACATGCCGCGACGCACCGTGTAGTCGCGCTTTAATCCGCGCGCTTCAAGAACAATACTCATCGTGTTTGCTCCAGCGCATGCGGTTGTCCGTGATGCAAGGGCGTATGACAAAGCGCGCGCCCCTCATCGAGCGTGCCGCGTTTTGGTTTCTCGCGCGAACAAAGATCAGTGGCGAAGCCGCAGCGTGGAGCAAAGCGGCATCCATTCAATTGATCAAACTGGCCCGGCACAACGCCGGGAATCGAGGGCAATACACGGCCTGTTGCCCGCTCAGGCAAAGCCGCGAGGAGCGCTGCTGTGTAAGGATGATGCGGATCGCGGAACAGGCCGCGCGTATCCTGCATTTCCACTTGCTGTCCCGCATATTGCACGACAACGCGCTCAGCGGTTTCTGCCACCACACCCATATCATGCGTGATGAGAACAAGGCCCATGCCTGTCTCGCGACGCAAGCGCACGAGAAGATCAAGGATTTGCGCTTGGATGGTGACATCAAGCGCGGTTGTCGGTTCATCGGCAATTAGCAATTTGGGTTGAGACGCTAAAGCCATTGCAATCATCACACGTTGGCTCATGCCGCCCGAGAGTTGATGCGGGAAGGCCGATAAGCGCTTTTCGGGATCGGTGATGCCGACTTGTTCGAGCAATTCGATGGAGCGCTTTTTCTGCGCCTTTTTATCAAGACCAAAATGCGTCTTCAGTGTTTCGCCGATTTGAAAGCCCACGGTGAAACACGGGTTCAACGAAGTCATCGGCTCTTGGAAAATCATCGCAATATCACGACGGACAATTTTGCGACGCTCTTCTTCCGAGATTGTCAGCAAATCGAGACCGTTAAATTCCATACGATCAGCCGTCACACTCGCGGTCCAAGGCAGAAGGCCCATCACCGCGAGCATCGCCACCGATTTGCCAGAACCTGATTCACCGACAATGGCGAGTACGTCATTGCTCTCGACAGCGAGATCAACGCCATCCACCGCTTTGAACGCGCCGCTGCGCGTGGCGAAGGAAACCGAGAGATTGCGAATATCAAGCAAAGCCATGATGTCAGCTCCGCCGCAATTTCGGATCAAGCGCATCGCGCAATCCGTCACCAAAGAGATTGATCGACACAACCGAAATCAGAATGGCCAACCCGGGGAGCGTGACGATCCATGGATTAGAACGAATGAATTCGCGCGCGTCTGCAAGCATCGCGCCCCATTCGGGCGTCGGCGGTTGCGCGCCAAGGCCCAAAAAGCCGAGCGCTGCCGCTTCCAAAATCGCGTTTGAAACACCAAGCGCAGCTTGTACGATTAAGGGCGCGAGACAATTCGGTAAGATCGTTACAAACATCAAACGTATTGGCCCAGCGCCCGCAACTTTCGACGCAATGATATAATCCTTGCCCATTTCACTCAGTGCCGAGCCGCGCACGAGACGTACATAATTCGGCAAGTAAACCACCGATACGGCGACGATTGTATTTGTGAGGCTTGGTCCAAGGATCGAAACAACGAGAATAGCCAACACCAGACTCGGGATCGACATGATGAGATCCATGATGCGCATCAGGACCGAGTCGACAACGCCCCCGACAAAGGCGGCGATGAGTCCGAGCACAATGCCGACGATGACGGAGACGATCATCACCGAGAGGCCGATAAAGAGAGAAATACGTGCGCCGAAAATCAAACGCGAGAGCATGTCGCGCCCGAGCGCGTCGGTGCCGAGGAGATAATGCGGGTTACCGCCTTCAGCCCAAACCGGTGGCAATTTTGTCATGCCGCGAAATTGTTCTGTCGCCGAATAGGGGGCGATCCATTCCGCAAACAAGGCAAGCACAATGATGATCAATAGAATGATCAAGCCTCCGACCGCACCGCGGTTTTGCGAGAAGGCGCTCCAGAAATCACCCCATGGTGATGATGCGGTTTCCTTACGCGCCATGACGGATCCTCGGATTGATTGCGCCGTAAAGAACATCGACGAGAAGATTGATCAGGATCACCAGGAACGAGATCAACAGAATGCCACCTTGCAGAGTCGGATAGTCGCGACGGCCAATGGAATCGATCAACCATTTGCCAACGCCAGGCCATGAGAAAATGGTTTCTGTCAAAACCGCCCCGGCGAGTAAGCCACCCACTTGCAAGCCAATCACGGTGACAACGGGGATCAGCGCATTGCGTAACGCATGTAACGTGATGACGCGAAATTCGGATAGGCCTTTCGCGCGGGCGGTGCGGACATAATCTTCGCTTAACACTTCGAGCATGGATGACCGCGTCATACGCGCAATCACCGCAAGCGGCACTGTACCCAGCACGATCATCGGCAGGACGAGATGATGAAGCGTTGATAAAAACGCACCCTTTTGATCCGACAGAAGCGAGTCGATCAGCATGAAGCCGGTCGGCGCGTCAAAATAATATTTGATCATGTCGATGCGGCCAGAGACGGGTGTTAAACCCCAGCCTTCGGAGACGAGCATGATGAGCAACAAGCCCCACCAGAAAATAGGCATTGAAAATCCGGCAACGGCTGCGCCCATAAGCGTGTGATCAAACCAGCTGCCGCGCTTAACGGCGGCAATGACACCCGCCGGTACGCCTAAGAGAACTGCGAACAACATTCCGGCGAAGGAGAGTTCGAGCGTTGCAGGAAACAGCGTCAGAAATTCTGTGAGGACTTTTTCATTGCTCGAGAGCGAGACACCGAAATCGCCATGCAGCAAATGCCAGACATAATCGAGAAATTGTTTCCACACGGGCTGATCAAGTCCAAGCTCATGACGGAAATAGGCGAGGCGTTCGGGTGAAATCCCGTGTTCGCCGGTGCGCACTTCAACAGGATCACCGGGCACAAGCCGGATCGCGACAAAGGTCACAAACATGAGTGCGACAAAGGTCGGGAGTGTCAGCAGCAATCGGCGCAGGATGAATTTGATCATGGGAAGCAGATTGTCCTGCGTAAGGTCTTTTATTTTATAAAAATGTTCTCCCCCTCATCCGGTTGGAA
>CANGPA010000132.1 GCA_947455645.1 Hyphomicrobiales bacterium
ATGCAATCTTCGCCTTCTCGCTCAACACCGCGGGCTATAAGGGCGAGATTTTACGCGGCGCGATTATGGCGGTGCCTAAAGGCGAGATCGAGGCCGCACGCGCTTACGGATTTTCAACAACATTAATCTTCTGGCGTGTGACTTTGCCGCGTGCGATTCAAATTTGCTTGCCGACAATGACGGGCGAAACCATCTTGCTTTTGAAAGCCACGTCACTCGCCTCCCTGATCACCGTGTGGGAAGTCATGGGCACCGCGCGGCAAATTCAGAAAGTCACCTTCCGCGTCTATGAACCGTTGCTCGCGGCCGGCGCGATTTACATCATTCTCGTTTTCATTCTCACGCGGCTCTTGATGGTGGTTGAACGTCGCATCAACCGTCATCGGCTTGCGCCTCAGTAAGGGCTCATCATGGATACGACATTGAAGGTTGATGATCTGCACAAGCGGTTCGGCGCGGTGGAAGTCTTGAAAGGCGTGTCGCTTGAAGCGCGCACTGGTGATGTCATCGCGATGATCGGCTCTTCAGGTTCGGGTAAATCAACACTTCTGCGCTGCATCAATCTACTCGAAATTCCGAACTCGGGCCGTGTTTGCGTCAATGGCGAATTGATCCGGATGAAGGCGCTGCCTGATGGCACCGCCAAGCCTGAAGATATGAAGCAGGTGGAACGAATTCGCTCTAAACTCGCCATGGTGTTTCAGGGCTTTAACCTCTGGTCGCACCGCACCATTCTTGAAAATGTGATCGAAGCTCCCATTCATGTTTTGGGTATCCCCCGCAAAGACGCAATTGAACGCGCCGAAGCGCTTCTCGCGAAAGTCGGCATTGCCGAGAAGCGCAATTTTTATCCAAATCATTTATCCGGCGGACAACAACAACGCGCCGCGATTGCGCGCGCGCTCGCGATGGAACCGAGCGTTTTATTGTTTGACGAGCCGACCTCGGCTCTTGATCCCGAACTTGTGGGTGAAGTGTTGCAAGTGATGCGCAAACTCGCGGAGGAGGGGCGCACGATGCTCGTCGTCACCCATGAAATGGGGTTCGCGCGGGATGTGGCGAGTGAAATCGTCTTTCTGCATAAGGGCCAGATTGAGGAAAAGGGCGCGCCGCGCGAGGTGCTCGCCAATCCGCAATCGGAACGCTTGAAGCAGTTCTTAAGTGCCACGCGGCATTAGGCTTTTACGGCCTAATCACAGGGTCATTCCGTTTCATCCTTGACGTTAAGTTGACGTAACGGTAGCTAAACCTCTGATTTTAGCGCCGGGGGTTTGCAATTTCTGATTCGTCCTTGAAGTCTCGATTTGATCGCATCGTCTTGCTCTGTCCGCATGTTGTCACCGGCGGGCCGGAGGCTATTCATCAGGCTTCTGATACTATTCTAGGCCTCGGCGGTGAGGTGGTCGTGGCCTATTATGGTAGTCAGGTCGGGCTGTCCATAGATGATGGCGTGATTCACTGTGTTTATAATGGCCGTCCCACGCCGCCTGCGTATCGCGATTATCGCGCATTGATTGCGGCACGCATACCGTTGACCGAACAATCGCTCGTGATCTATCCGGAATCGGTACTGGATTGGGCGCTTCAACCGCGGCCCTTCCAGCGCGCCATCTGGTGGTTGTCGGTTGATAATGCGATCGTCAAAGCGCCACAGCTTGCCTATGACAATCATCGCCGCAAAATTCTCGAGCGCGATGATCTGTTGCATTTCTATCAATCCGATTACGCGCGCGATTATCTTGTAAAGGGCGGCGCTCGGCGCTGTCTGCCTTTGGCCGATTATATCAATCGCGATTTTGCTTCAGGCGGCATCGACCTTCCGCGCGAGAAGTCGATCAGCTATTTTCCGCGTAAAGGCGGCGCGATGGCGTCTGCCTTTTTTGAGCGCCACGGCGATCTTTTACCGCGGCCGATTGAAAACATGCCGCGCGAAGCCGTGCGTGACACATTACGTGGCTCTAGTCTTTACATCGATTTTGGTCATCATCCGGGTAAGGATCGTATTCCGCGCGAGGCGGCTTTATCTGGCAATGTCATATTTTTGCATGAGCGGGGTGCGGCTAATTTTTACGTCGATCACCCGCTTGATCCGTTTTATCTTTTCACCGGTCTCGATATCGTCAATGGTTCGCTTCATAAGCGTGTCACTTGGGCGTTACAAAATCGCGAGCACGCTCTCGATCAGCAAGCGCTTTATCGTGCACGCATCGCGCATGAGCGTGATGAATTTGAATGGCAAGTTAAATCTTGGTTCTTTGAGCCTGTAAGTCAGCCCATCATGTCAGGATGATCATGCGATGCCCATCCTGATTGTCGGTGCGGGACTTTACGGGACAGTGCTGGCGCGAGCTCTGGCAGACAAAGGCCATCGCATTCACATTATTGATCAGCGTAATCACATCGCGGGCAATTGTTTCGATGAAATCAACGCGCATGGTATTCGCGTACATCGCTATGGTCCGCATATTTTTCATACCGCAAACGGATTGGTGATTGACTATGTCAAACGCTTTGCCGATTGGCATGACTATCGCCATCGCGTGCGTGCGCAATTGTCCGATGGCACGCTTGTGCCCTTGCCGGTGAATCGTGAAACCTTGCGCCATGTGCCGCAAGAGCGTGTGATCGACATATTCTTCCGTCCCTATACACGCAAAATGTGGGGTGTGCCGCTTGAGGAGATTGATCCTTCGATCCTCGCGCGCGTGCCGATTGATCCGGATGCGCCGGACGATTATTTCCCCAAAGATCCCTTTGTCGGCTTTCCGATTGGCGGTTATACCGCCTTCGTCGAAGAAATCCTGCGGCACAACAAGATCTCTGTTGCGCTTGAAACATCCTATCGCCATGGCATGGAGGAGCGATTTGACTATTGCTTCAACGCCATGCCGATTGATGCGTTTTTTGATTTTGATTTAGGTCGCTTGCCCTATCGTTCCATCAAATTTCACACGATTGATTTGCCTGTCTCGCGGCTTTTAACCCATCCGGTCATCAATTTCACCGATGATGGGCCCATGACGCGTGTGACCGAATGGAAAAACTTTCCCGGTCATGGCAATACCGCATCTTGGACAAGCCTTACTTTTGAGGAGCCTTGTGCCGACCACGAGAACGGGTTTGAGCGCTATTATCCGGTCAAAGATCGCGATGGTGAAAATCGCGCACTCTATAAACGCTATCATGAACGCGTGCCCGCGCGCATGCGCTTCATCGGCCGCACCGGGCTTTATGCCTATCTCGATATGCATCAGGCGATTTCATCGGCGCTCGCGCTTGCCGATGATGTTTTGTCCTAAAATGCCTCAGAGATAAAAATCATATTCGCGCGGCACCGGCCGTTCAAAGAGTTCATTGAACTCGCCGAGTTTGGTCTCGCGATAGGCTTTCAAGAATCGAAGCGGAATATAGTCGCTGATGTGCTTGGCCTTGATCAGATCATCAAGGGCGGCATGAAAATGCGAGGCGGGTGTCTTAAATCCCTTGGGCGGGCCGATCGTATCGGCGCGACGCAAGGTGATCGGATCGGACGGCGTCAGCTTGTTTTTGATCCCGTAATGAAGGCCGGCGAGCACAGCGGCCAGCGCCAAATGGGGCGAGGCATCCGCGCATGACGCGCGATGTTCGATGCGTTTGCCCTTCGCATCGCTATGCGGAATTCTGAGCGCTACTGAGCGGTTATTCGGCCCCCAATGCGCATTCACCGGCACGAAATTATATTGCTCATAGCGGCGGAAGGCTGAAAAATTCGGCGCGAAAAAGGCGAAGGATTCCGACAATGTTTTTTGCAAGCCCGCCACCGCATGGCCTAGCAGCGTATCGCCGCTCTCGGCCGCGCCGAAGAGGTTTTCGCCTCTCTCATTCACAAGGCTCACATGAAGATGAAGCCCATTGCCCGGCTCTTCCAAATAGGGCTTCGCCATGAAGGTTGCATCATGGCCTTGAGACCGCGCAACACCCCGAATGAGACGACGCAGCAGCACCGCATCATCCGCCGCTTTGTCCGGATTATCGCTGTGATTGAGATTGAGTTCGAATTGACCCAC
>CANGPA010000133.1 GCA_947455645.1 Hyphomicrobiales bacterium
ATGATTTTTCAAATGATGACAAATACGTCCTGCTTCACACATACCTGACGCTGCAATAATTATTCGAAAGCCAGAAAATCTGCCGAGCGCTTTCGATTCTTCAACCGATTCCGTCATCTGAACATTCGGTGAGGTAAAAGCATGAACGAGATCCGCGCCGTGATCGAGCTCGCCGGCGTGGCGGGAGAAAATATCTGTTGCCTTCGACGCTAAGGGAGAGTCGATGAAAATTGTAGCGGATGGCACTTTGCCCTGATCCATCAGTTTCACGAGATCGGTGACAAGCTCCTGTGTGCGCTCAACTGCGAAAGAGGGAATGAGGAGCGCTCCCTTTCGACGCGCTGCCTCATTAACTTCGCGCGCCAAAATCTCACGCCGCGCTTCCTCGCTTCGTTCAAATCGCTCCCGTCCGCCATAGGTCGATTCACAGACAACAATATCGAACTGATTGGGTGCTTCGGGATTTGGTTGAAGCATTTTATTGTCGGGACCAATGTCACCAGAGAACAAAAGCCTAAGGGGCTTTTGACCGCTACGCTCGATCTCGATCTCAATCGATGCGCTACCCAAAAGATGACCGGCATTCCAATAGCGCGCTCTTATGTTGTTGGTTACATTGATCCAGCTCTCATAGGGATGACCAACAAAATAGTCGAGCGAGGCAAGGGCGTCTTGCAGCGTATAAATGGGTTCGACTTCCTTCTCGCCGCGTTTCAAACGACGGGGGTTAAGTTGGCGCACTTCCATTTCCTGAATAAAACCAGAGTCGGGCAACATGATGCCGCAGAGGTCTCGTGTTGCTTGTGTGCAGTGAATACTCTTCGTAAAGCCGTGTTTGATGAGTTTTGGTAATAGGCCGGAATGATCGATATGAGCATGCGTCAGAAGAACAGCATCAAGTTTCGAGGGAGTAAAGGGAAAGGGGCGATAGTTTAATTCGCGCTCAGTCTTGGATCCTTGAAACATCCCGCAATCAATCAAAATCTTCGACGCGTCCGCTTCGAGCAGATAGCATGAACCTGTCACACTCCGCGCGGCGCCATGAAAAGTGAGGCGAATGGTCATCACATCTCCTCAGGAATTTTTAGCCCATTTTTGATCAACTTCTCCCACGCTTCACGCGGTGTATCTGCATAGTCGAACAAGGAAAGATCGGAGGCTGTGACCATATTGTTTTCAATCATTGTGTTGAAATTGATCAGCTTGTTCCAGTAATTCCCATCATAGAGGATAACGGGAAGGTGGCCGTTCATTTTTCCGGTTTGGCGTAAAGTTAAGATTTCAAACAATTCATCAAGCGTGCCGAAACCACCCGGGAAAACGATCAGTGCCGCCGCGCGGATGGCAAAATGCATTTTCCGCATGGCGAAATAGTGAAAACGAAAGGTTAGATCGGGCGTCGAATAAGCATTCGGCTCTTGTTCATGAGGCAGCGTGATATTGAGTCCAATGGACGGCGCACCGGCATCATAAGCGCCTCGATTGGCCGCCTCCATAACGCCTGGCCCACCGCCTGTGGCAATGACATTCTGACGGGGCGTATGATTGAGCAGCTTTGCACCGCCTTCTTCGGAGCAGATACGACCAAATTCGCGGGCGGCGTTGTACCAGCCATTGGCTTCCCCTTCTTTCACACGCGCTGATCCGAAGACGATCACTGTGGAAGCCACGCCCCATTTTCTTAAATGCTCTTCTGCTTTTTGATATTCGAGTTGAAAGCGTAGTCCGCGTGTCGTGTCGCCCAAGAGAAATTCAGCGTCGAGCGCGGGAAGCCGAAAAGCCGACGCATTCAGTTGCGCGCGATTTGAGGGTTTATCCATTTCAACCCGCTTTGAGTTCAGCTTTGACCAATATCAAGCGCGGAACGCTTCGGCGGCCATTACGCTTGAGGGGCAGGACATCGCCTTTAGGCACCGCATCATAGAGTTAAGCTTTGGCCCAAAAAGCTTTTTTGGCAAGAGAAAGATAAAAGCCGCCCCCTTTTAGAAAAGGGGACGGCTATATTTATGGATCAAGGAGATAACCCCGGATCAAGCCAAGTTTAAGGTTAAGCCGGTGACCTTTTGAACTGAAATGCCGCAAACCCAGTCGCTGCCGCCGCGATAAGGACAAGCTGTGGGAGCAGCGCTTCGAGAGTTTTCTGGAAGCCGATGGTCGACAGAAGTGCCGGCAGGTTGATCGGGCTTTCAGGCAGGAGATGCGCTTCTTGCAACTCATGCACACCGTCGCCCAAGAAGCGGAACGCCATCACAAAGAGGAATGCCGACGTCACCATAAAGAGCGGGCGAAGGGGGAGGCGTACCGTGAGGAGTCGCATGGCTACGAAGAGGAAAGCGAGCGTAATGGCAGCAACAACAAAGCCAGTGACGATGGCGGATGTCCATCCTCCTTCGGCTTTAGTGAGCGCATGATAGAAGACAACCGTTTCAGCCCCTTCTCGTATGACAGAGAAGAAGGCCAATACACCAATTGCCAGACCTGACTGCTTGGATTGCAACGCCTGATCAGCATGAGCATTGATGTAAGACTGCCAGGCACGGGGATCCTGTTTCACGAAGAGCCAGCCTGAAACATAAATCATGAGGCCGGCGGCCAACAACAACATCACGCCTTCTAGCAGAGCGCTTTGCTCTTCGCCCAGAAAACTTTCGATGATCATAGCAAGGCCGAAGCTTGCAACGACACCGATGATAGCGCCGATATAGAGCGAGGGGAGATGATGGCGCGCGCCTGATTTTAAGAGATAGGCGATCAACGCGCTCAAGATCAAAATAACCTCCAATCCTTCGCGAAGAAGGATGGAGGCTGATTGGACAAACATTGTCCATGAAACTGTATCATACATAGCAAATGTCCTCTGCATCACGACGGTCAAGGCGTCGCTGCCGAGAGTGGACCTAACATCCGCCGAAAGGGGCATCAAATGATTTGACGCCCGAAGCCCCTCAGTTTGAAATTTTTGTAAAGTGGGAAATCACAAATGAGTGACGTAATTTAAGTGTTCTGGCGCGCGAGGTTTCTGAATCGGCTAAAAATATTTACTTTGAATGAATGTTAAATCTACCATTTAAGACAGGCTGTTTCTGTCGTTATGCCTGATGCCTTTTCGGCAACCCGTGATGCGTTTCCGCTCGAACGCGCGGGGTTACGACGGATCGGATTCGGCAAGCTTGCGGTTAATCGGGCGGCTTCGTCGGTCGTTAAATCGGCCGCCGATTTCTTGAAATAGAATTGAGCAGCGGCCTCTGCGCCAAAAATACCGCGACCCCATTCGGCTATGTTGAGATAGACTTCCATAATCCGCTTCTTACCCCAGAGAAGATCAATCAGAAGGGCGAGCGGCAATTCGAGCGCTTTGCGGATATAAGAGCGGCCTGGCCAGAGATAGAGATTTTTGGCAACTTGCATCGATAGCGTTGAGGCGCCACGCGAAGGGCCGCCACGATCAGACAAGACCGATTGGAGCTCAACAAAGTCTACTCCCCAGTGCGAACAGAAACGTTGATCTTCAGATGCGATGACCGCTTTTGAAAGTGAGGGGGACATTGCATCAATTGAAACCCACCGCCACGAAGGGAGCGACCCTGTGACCAACTGGCCGATGATCAGAGTCGAAGGGAGAGGAAAGATGCGGCCCCAAATGAGACTCACTACAAAAAGAACAAGAAACGCTTGAAGTGCGCCTTTGAGGAGTTTCGCGAGGGAACGGATATAGGACATGGATACTCAGAAATGACGTAAAGGATCGTTTTGTCATAGAATGGAAAGAAAAGAATCGCAATTTTCACTGCCCAAAAACAATTTTAATATTACCTTTTTGGACCGCCCCGTTGGCCCTTATGTAATTTTTTAATCTTTGGACCTAGATTGAGATCTCAGTTGAATTTGGCGTTGCGGTGATTGATGGTTTTGGGCGTTTCCACTTTTTTTCTTGTTTTGTACCTTGTTCTCCTGGTGTTGGCGCTGATCGGGCGGGGACAAAATCTATCAAGCCGGTGGCTTTTTCTGTTGCGAGGCTTTTTTCCAAGCTGG
>CANGPA010000134.1 GCA_947455645.1 Hyphomicrobiales bacterium
CGAAATTGTCGCGGGTCTTGATATTCCGATCCCGTTCAATTTGGCTCTTGAAAAAGCATCAGTACCGCAAAAGAGCGATGTCATTGCGGCAGCGCGTCGTGCCTTGCATCAGGGTCCGCTCGGTCTTGCGGCTGAGTAATCTGATCATCAAACACAGAATAAAGGTCTATTGCCATGTCTCTCCATGTGCTTGAAAAACTCGCTGCGACGAATCCGGATTGCGAAATCTGGTTTGATTCCTCGCCGCTCGTTTATGCGAGCTGGAAGAAGAGCGTGTTGGCCGCTGCACCATCGGATAAGCATAAGCAATGGTCTGAACAGTTTGTGCGTTTGTTTGATCGTACAGAGGTTGAGGCAACCGGTACGATGGGCTTTCGTGGTGTGACGACCAATCCACCGCTCTTGTTGCAGGCCATTCAAGATGATCCTGAATTCTGGATGGGAGAAATTCAACGCCTCGCTTCTGATAATCCTAAAGCCGGTGTCGAAGAAATTTATTGGACGATTTATCTCGATGTCGTGCGTCGCGGCGCAGCTATGATCCGGCCTGTGTGGGAGAAAAGCCACGGCAAATATGGTCTTGTCTCGGGGCAAGTCGATCCGCGTTATGTGACTGATTTTGACCGTATGCTTGAACAGGGGCTTACGCTTGCCGCGGTTGCACCAAATGTGATGGTAAAAATTCCAGGCTCAAAAGAAGGTTACGATGTGATCGAGGAATTGACCGCGCGCGGCATTCCAACCAACAACACAACGTCCTTCACAGTGCCGCAATATGTGGCTTGCATGAATGCGGTATCGCGCGGCCTTGAGCGGGCGAAGAAAGCCGGAATTGATCTCAGCCGCTGGCGTTCTGTGATTACCCATATGTCGGCACGTCTCGGCAATATCGGCGATTTGAAGGCGCAAGCCGATGCACGGGGACTATCGATAACGCCCGAGGAAATCTTACTTGGTGAACTCGCTGTTCTCAAACGTGCGTATCGTTATGGCAAAGAGACCGGTCATCCTTCAAAAATGTTGCAATGCTCGATGCGCGTCAGCGATAGCGGACCCGGTGGTACAGCGTCGAGCTGGCATATCGCTAAGCTTGCAGGTGGGGATTTCGTTTATACCTGCCCACCATCCTATATCCAGCAATTGATGCAGGCTGAGGATCGCCTTCCCGAATTTGATCCGCGTGCCATAGATGAAGATGCGTCGCCGGAACTGATCGATAAACTGCGTCGCATTCCCTATTTCCGTCAGGCCTATGATTTTGATGGAATGGAACCGCATGATTTCAAAAACTTCGCCGCTTTTGTTGCGACTGCTGCAGAATTTGCGGGCGCAACACGCAAAACAGTTGATTTTGTTGCCCGCGCGATTGAAAGCGCGCGGCTTCACGCGGCGTAAGAAGGATATCAATTATGGCTCAACCCATTCTCTGCCCTCAAGTTGGTCAAGATTTGACAGAAGCGAAAGTTGTCGCGCTGCATGTTAAACTTGGTGACACGGTCAAGAAGGGCGACATTGTCGCGGAAGTTGAATCAGAGAAAGCGAGCTTCGAGGTTGAAGCCTTCGCTTCAGGTACTGTGATTGCATTACCCTATAACGTTGGCGACACCGCGACGGTTCTTGAACCACTTGTTGTACTGGGTACCCCGGGTGAGGTAGTTGCGGGAGGCGCAGCACCGGCTGTTTCGTCTTCGCCAAAATCTGCGGAAGCAAAGACACAAAACACAGCAGCAACGTCACAAGCGCGTCGTGTGTCCGACGGCGTGTTGCGATCTTCGCCGCTTGCGCGTCGTATTGCGGCGGAAGCTGGACTTGAATTAGCCGCGCTTGAAGGCACAGGTCCAAAGGGCGCGGTTGTATTGCGCGATGTTGAGGCGGCAGTTGCATCCGGTGGCGCAACAAAGCGTGTGGCCAGAGGTGTTGCGGGTAAGGGTGGACTGACGATTAAGTCTTTGAAAAATGGCACCGGTCATCCTGTGGTCTTTATTCACGGTTTCGGGTCGGATCTGTCTTCTTGGCGCCCCTTCATTGCATTGCTCTCAATCGGTAATCCGCTGATTGGCATTGATCTTCCAGGGCATGGGGGATCCATATCCGAAACGGCTGACGGCTTTGATGCTCTGTGCGGTGAAGTTGCGGCTTCACTGCTTGCTGCTGGCCATAAGCGTGTACACCTTGTCGGTCATTCGCTGGGTGCGGCGGTATCTGCTGCGCTTTCTTATCGCGATGATATCGATGTGCGCTCGCTTACCTTGCTGGCACCAGCCGGTCTTAGCCCCAAAATTGATGGCGACTTCATTGAAGGGTTCCTAAGCGCGTCATCAGAAGCGGCTCTCGCCCAATGGATGCGTCGTTTAGTCCACGCGCCAGCCTCTTTGCCTGCGGCCTTTGTGCGGGCGTCACTCAGTGCTCGCGAGGGTACCCAATTGGTTGCGGCGCAATCCCGCCTCGTACGCAGTGTTTTTGAGGGTTCAACGCAATTGTTTTCGATTGCCGAAGCCCTTCGCCATTATGAAGGCCCTTGCCGCATCGTGGTTGGTCGCCGGGATCAAATCATACCGTCAACTCACGTCGATGCGGTTCCAGGGACTGTTGCAGTTCACCGTCTCGAATCCGTCGGCCATCTCCCCCAAGTTGAATCGGCTGAACTGGTTGCACGCCTTGTGACGGAGACGATCCGCTCTGCGGGATAGAGTTTCAGGAATGGCACGTCCTCCCCTATAGCGTGCCATTTCTTTACTTATGCCGGTGTCCTTATTGGGCGCCGGCATATTTTTTTGTCTTGAATGGATTGAAGCCAGATTCGAAGTGCCGGCGATATCGCTCAGCTTATGGCAACGTGACGATGACGGTGTTGTTTAGACGATGCATGATTGACGAAATCTAGATTCCCGACAAGGATCGCCACATGGGCCATTAAGGTCGTGCGGGAGGGTCGCTATGTCTTGGATTTCATCGTCTGTTATGGGGCGGCGGGGGGTTGCAAAAGGCAAGCCCGGTAAACGCCATAACCTCACTGAGAAGAAGCAAGGGCGTTATCACTATGTTTATGGCCCTTATGAAAAGCCTGTCTTGACGATCGAGCCAGGTGATATTGTTGCTGCCGAAACACGTGACGCATTTGGCGGGGCTATTAAAACGAAAAAAGATCTTCCCTCGAAGGTGCTCAATTTTCCATTCGTTAATCCGCAAAATGGACCCATCTTTGTAAAAGGCGCTGAGAAGGGCGATGTTCTCGCGGTACACATTCTCTCCGTTGATCCAAGAGGGCCGCAGCCCGTCGGCACAACGGCATTGATTCCTGAATTTGGAGGCCTTGTTGGCACATCAACGACAGCGATGTTGAATAAGCCCCTTCCAGAGGTCGTGAAGAAAATGAACGTCACACCAAAAGGTGTTGAGTTCTCAAAACGTGTAACACTGCCCTACGAACCTTTTATTGGCACTTTGGGCGTCAGCCCTGAAATTGAAGCCGTTTTGTCGCTACAGCCCGATTACTGGGGTGGGAATATGGATCTTCCGGATGTCGCGCCGGGTGCCGTTGTCTATTTCCCTGTTCAAACAAAAGGCGCTTATCTTTTTCTTGGCGATTGTCATGCACGACAAGGCGACGGTGAATTATGTGGTGTCGCCGTTGAAATGCCGGCTTTGGCAACCGTTCAAGTCGACCTCATCAAGAAATGGTCGATCCCGGGTGTTCGCCTTGAAACGGAAACCATGATCATGTCAGTCGGCAGCGCGCGTCCTATGGAAGATGCGGCACGTATGGCTTATCGTGATCTTATTCGTTGGATGCAATCGGATTACGCGTTCGATGAGGCGGAGGCCTATTTTCTAGCAACACAAGCAGGGCGTATTCGCGTAGGCAATATGGTCGATCCGAAATACACGCTCGGTGCCTCCATGCTCAAAGAATATATTACCCAATAAGATCGACGTAAATTTTATAAAAAGGGGAGTCTCACTATGGATCTCGGTTTGAAAGGCCTC
>CANGPA010000135.1 GCA_947455645.1 Hyphomicrobiales bacterium
CCAATGCCAAAAAGCAGAAGCCGCAAATCGTTTCAAACTACGAAATCTGTGCGCATCTGGCTTCCAAGGGCGCGGACAATATGAATCCCGGCAATACCGGCGGCACCGTTGAGTGCGGCGGGTTCAGCGTGAGCTTCACAGATGCCAAACATTCCTCGGGTACGGTCGAGAAGGGCAAAAGCATTTATCTCGGCAACCCGAATGGTCTTGTGGTCAAGGCGAAGGGTGAGAAGACGCTCTATCACATGGGCGACACGGATTTGTTCTCTGATATGGCTTTGATCGCCGAGTTGCACAAACCCGATATTGTTTTGATTCCGATTGGTGATCGTTTTACCATGGGCGCAGAGATGGCAGCGATGGCGCTTAATCGTTATCTGAAACCGTCAATCGCCATTCCGATTCACTATGCAACATTTCCGATGCTCGCGCCTGATGCCTCTGCCTTTCAAAAGGCAATGAAGGGCTCGAAGACGAAAGTGATCGTGCCGGAAGTGGGTGTGGCAGCTGAGTATTGATCGTTAACGAAATCCGATTTTGAAAAAGCCTTGTCATCCTACCAGTCTGTCAACAAAAGTTGACAGAGCTGCTGGTCACTGGATTAACCTCGATTATAAATTCAATTCTGCGCGGATTTTGGATGTTCCGGCTCGGCTCTATCTCGAGTACGGGCAAATCCGTTTCCTGTCCCATCCGTAACATTGCACAGATGCCGGCGTCGCTCGTGTGAGCTTTGACGGGTACATCATGATTAAAGGGGGGTAAATCTATGAAATCTAAGTTTATTATTGCTTCGGCACTTCTTCTCGCCATGGGACCGGCCCTTGCCGCCGACCCGATCAAGATTGGCGTGTCCGGCCCGTTTACGGGCGGCTCATCCTCAATGGGTGTCAGCATGCGCGACGGCGTGAAGCTCGCCGTCTCAGAAATCAATGCCAAGGGTGGCGTGATGGGTCGCCCCATCGAGCTCGTTGAGCGTGATGACGAGGCCAAGAATGAATTGGGTGTTCAGATTGCCCAAGAGTTGATCAATAAGGAAAATGTTGCGGCGACGATCGGCTATATCAACACCGGTGTCGCGCTTGCCTCGCAGCGCTTCTACCAAGAAGCTGAAATTCCCGTGATGAATTGCGTGGCGACCGGTTCTGCGGTCACAAAGCAATTTTTGCCTCCCGATCACAAAGCCAATTATATTTTCCGCAATGCGGCGAATGATACGATTCAATCAGCGATGATTGCCGAAGAAGCGATCAAGCGTCAGGGCTTCAAAAAGCCTGCCATTCTCGCGGACTCGACGAATTATGGTCAGCTCGGCAAAACCGATTTGACCAATGCACTCGCAACTATGACCATCACGCCGGTGGCAACCGAGAAGTTTAATGTCGGCGACACGGATATGACTGCTCAGTTGCTGCGCGCGAAAGAAGCGGGCGCTGATGTCATTCTCACTTATGCGATTGGTCCGGAATTGGCGCAGATCGCCAATGGTATGGCCAAGCTCGGCTGGAAAGTGCCGATGATTGGATCATGGACCTTGTCGATGGCGAGCTTCATTGATACGGCCGGTGCCAATGGCGATGGCGCGATGATGCCGCAGACCTTCATTCAATTGCCGACCACGGCGAAGCGTAAAGCCTTCATTGAAGCCTATCAGAAGGCTTATAATGTCGACCGCTTCCCGTCGCCGGTGTCAGCCGCTCAAGGCTATGATGCGGTGTATCTCCTCGCCGCGGCGATTGAACAGGCCGGCAACACTGAAGGTCGTAAAATTCGCGAAGCGCTCGAAAATCTGAACAAGAAAATCGAAGGCGTTGTGACGACTTATGATCATCCCTATTCGGCGACCGATCACGAAGCGATTTCGTCGAATATTCCGGTCTTCGGTCTCGTGAAGGGTGGACGCGTTGTACCAGCCCATCCGGAAGATCTTGAAGGCGACAAAGCGCTGCGCATCAAGCCAAAGGCATAATCGCCTAACGCGATAAGATGAGTTGGCCCGTCCGCAGCATGCTGCGGGCGGGTTCTTTAGGGAGGGGATGATGCAGATTCTTTTGCAGCTGTTTGTCAGCGGCATTTCGGTTGGAATGATTTATGGCGTCATTGCCTTCGGCTACCAGCTGACATTCGCAACTTCTCGCACGTTGAATTTTGGGCAGGGCGAAGCCTTGATGGTGGGCGCTCTCGTTGGTCTGACAACAATTAATTTTTTAATGGGTCAGGCGCTCGGAACCATGAGCGCCTATCTTTTGATGATCCCGATTGTTCTGGCTTTCGGCGCCTTGCAAGGCAGCGTGGTCGAATGGATTGGTGTGCGTCAGGCTCTGAAAGTCAAATCCGAAGCGGGTTGGATCATGGCGACCATCGCGCTTGGTATCATCTTCAAGAACCTTGCTGAGAATATCTGGGGTCGTGACGCGCTGAAATTTCCATCGCCCTTGCCGGAAGCCTCGCTCTCTTTTGGCGGCGTTCGTATCCAGCCCATGGAAATTGCCATTGTTGTCGGTGCGATCGTGTTGATGGTCGCGGTAGAGCTTTTTAATCGCTATTCGATTTATGGAAAAGCGGTTGTGGCCACATCGAATGATCGTGAGGCTGCGGGCTTGATGGGCATTAACACAAACCGCGTGATCACGTTCTCTTACGCGCTCTCCTCCATGAGTGCCGCTTTCGCCGGTGTGCTTGTCGCCCCTGTTACCTTGACCGGCGCCACGATGGGCGCGGTGCTTGGTCTTAAAGCTTTTGCGGTGGCCATCATCGGCGGTTTGTCGAGTGGCGTCGGCGTTGTCGTCGGCGGTTTGATCCTCGGCGTGACCGAAACACTGACCGGCTATTACATCTCGACGGGCTATAAGGATGTTCCGGGCCTCGTGCTCTTGCTTGTCGTTCTTTCATTGAAGCCGTCGGGCCTCTTCGGCAAAGCCGCCATCAAGAAGGTTTAAAGACCATGTCTCGTTTCCTTTGGCCTTTGGCGCTTATCGTCGCGGCGGCTTTGCCCTTCGCTATGACAAGTCCTTATTATCTGCATCTTGTGGTGACGATTGCGATTTTTGCGATTGTGACCTTGGGCCTCGATATTGTGTTTGGGTACACGGGCGAAGTTTCGGTCGGCCATGCCGCGCTTCTCGGCATCGGCTCTTATACCGCGGCCGTTCTGGCCATGCATTTCGGATTGGGTTTCTGGCCCGCTTTGCCGATTGGTATCGCGGTGACCGCTGTATTCGGTGCTTTGCTCGCCTTGCCGGCATTGCGTGTTACAGGCCCCTATTTGGCGATGGTCACACTCGCATTCGGAACGATCATTCAAATCCTGATCAATGAAATGGTCGATCTGACGAATGGTCCTTTGGGTGTGAAATTTGTGACACCGCTCTTTTTGGATCTTCGTCCGTTCGCCGATATCATTCCGATTTTCGACATGTCGATGAAGCGGATGAAGGAAGTCGAATATTATTTCATCACGGTCGCCGCTTTAATGCTGACCATTGTGATTATCAATCGCATTCTGGCCTCGCGTTATGGCCGGGCTTTTGAAGCATTGCGGGACAGTCCGATTGCGTCGGATTGCATGGGGGTCAGTGTTTATAAACACAAGGTCATTGCCTTTGTCGTCTCGGCCGCTTTATGCGGGTTGGCCGGTGTTTTGTTTGCCTATTCCGAACAATATGTCGCGCCGAACAATTTTACATTTGAATTATCAGTGCAGTTCCTGCTCGCGGTGACGATGGGCGGGCGCAAATCACGACTTGGTCCCATAATTGGAGCAGCGGTGATTGTGTTTCTCCCAAATCTTTTGGCTGATATTCATCTTTTCCGAATGATCGCAGGATTGATTGCGGCCATTGCCTTGGTCAGCGGGGTCATATCTGTGATGAGGAATCGCGATTCACTAAAACGGGTTTTGGTTCCAGTCATTCTTTGCCTTGGCTTTTTCGTGTTCTCGATGGCGTTGCAAAAAATCACCGATTAC
>CANGPA010000136.1 GCA_947455645.1 Hyphomicrobiales bacterium
AGGTCACCACCACGCCCTTCTCGTTTAATTGTCGGCGCCGTAAAGGCAATCTCAGAGAAAGCCGTATTCTGTCCGAGTATGCGCGGCAGCTCCGCAACATTTTTTGATTGGCCTTCGATCCGCATTTCCCCTGAAATTAAATCTATAGAATTGAGATAGGTATCGTCAGGCAGCGTTGCGGCAAGTTGCGCAAGAAGGTCTACCATGGGCCAGCGGCTTTTTTTGGCGACCGTCATACGCAAAACCGGATCGCGAACAACCGCATCATCCAATGATTGTGGATTCAGCGTCGCCCTTAAGGCATGGATTTGGGACTCGATTTGCACATGTTCGGCATCAAGATAAAGACGCGCCACAAAACACGCCGCAATAAGAATTCCCATCGCAACCAGCGAGCTATAGAAGCCTCTCGAAATAAGCGCGCGTCGTTTAGCAGGCGAATTGGCTTTTATACCCGCGATCGGTAATGTGATGACCGTTGGCGATGTTTTGGCACGCGCCGTTACCAGAATCGTCAGGCTTTGCGGCTGCAGTCGTCTTAATCGATCAATTTTTCGGTTTATTGAGTCTTTTGAAGAAGCGGCAACGGTCACCGTAATCGCCGTGGATGTTTCAGAAACAAGCGATGCTCCGAATAAAGCGTTTTGGCGTGTCCAAGGTGAAATCAAATCGATTCTCGACGCAACTATGTCATCGATATAGGCCTTCGCTGCGACGGGTAGTGTCAGATCAACGATCAGAAAATTCCGTTCATCGAGTACAACCGTCAGACCGCTACCCTCAAATGTCTGCCGTGCCGAGATCGGTTGTCCATCGGCGCCGATCCAGTCACCGTTAAGGCCTTCTTTAAGGTAGACCTGATGTGCCGGGCGCAGCTGCTTGGAGAGCCATTGCAAGCCATCCGCCGCTTGGTCAAGAAAAGGATCGAAATAACGGGCCAGAAAATTCATAATCGCCCTACAAACCTTCCCTCACAACACAAAACACACATCGTTTTTTATAGAACGCGGCATCCGCAATTTGCAAGGGATCCGTTGATGTGAATCGTCTTGCGGCTAGGCGATGCAATCAAACAATGCTAGGAAATAATCGTGAGGGGCGCGTCGATGGCCCCGGTTTATTGTGATTTGTACATGGCGGATTATCAGGCGATTGATATGGCAGCGTCGGCGGAGTTTCTCGGCCGGTTGTGTATAGCGCTCGCTCGCTATGGAAGCCTGCCTGAGGCGGCGCTCAAGGCCCAATCCTTTGAGGATTTACGGCGCGAACTCACCATCAGCGATGAGCTAATTGCCGATGCGCTCGCATCCTGCTGCGCCTTACCTCGAATTGCCTATGATGATTTACGCAAATACCGCAGCGAAGCCCTGCTGTTCTCCGCACGGTTTCTCAGAGAGGCGCGTCTTTATCCCTTCACCCTTGAAAACGATGCGCCAGCGCTCGCGCTATGCGAACCGCCGGCTCAGGCGATCATTCGATCAGCTGAGCTCGTTTTTCAAAAAACGCCTCATATATTCATTGCGGGACGCGAGACGATCGAGGCGCTCCTAACGGAAGAAATCCGCGATGGCGATCCAGCGGACTCCAACGTTAATTCCGCGTCCTTGCCGATGGATGATATCGATTCCCTCCGTGATCTTGCGAGCGGTGCCCCGGTCGTCCGCGCGTTAAATGAATTGCTCGAAAAGGCTTTCGAAGTGGAGGCGACTGATCTTCACATCGAACCCATGCAAGACCGGCTATCGATCAGGCTTCGTATCGACGGTCTTTTGAAAAAAATTACGTCACCACCTCTGGCGCTTGCGCCCGGATTGATTTCGCGCCTTAAAATTCTCTCTGGATTGAACATTGCCGAACGACGTCTGCCGCAAGACGGGTCTGCGCGTGTGACCTTGAATGGTACAAAAGTTGATCTTCGTATTGCGATCATGCCAACAGCCTATGGCGAAAGCGCTGTGGTGCGTCTTCTTCCGCGCAATCGCGGTATTGTGAATTTGGGGCGTATAGGTCTGTCGACAGAAGATCGGCAAATATTTGATCGCCTGCTTGATCTGCCCCATGGAATGATCATCATCACCGGACCAACCGGTTCTGGAAAAACAACCACGCTGGCATCAGCCCTCTCGATACTCAATCAACCACAAAGAAAAATTCTGACCATCGAAGATCCGATTGAGTATGACATACCGGGAATCTGCCAGTCGCAAATTAAGCCAGAAATCGGATTTACATTTGCCAATGCGTTGCGGTCTTTCGTCCGTCAGGATCCTGACGTGATTATGGTGGGTGAAATTCGCGACTCTGAGACAGCCGGAATCGCTGTGAATGCGGCGCTAACGGGACATTTGGTTCTCACAACGCTCCACACCGAAACCGCGGCAGCCGCACTTCCGCGCTTAATTGATCTCGGCGTCGATGATTTTCTTCTTCAATCGACCATTCGGGCCATCATCGCGCAGCGACTTGTAAGGGTATTATGTCAACATTGTCGGCATTTCGCACCGCTGGCATCCAAACAATTTGAAGCCGATCCGCGCTTTCGTATGCTTGGCTTGCGTTCTGGCGATTTCATTTGTGAGCCAGTTGGCTGTGAACGGTGCGCGAATACGGGATATCGCGGCCGGACAGGTGTGTTTGAAATTCTCGTTACTGATGAAGTGACGCGACAAAATCTGCGTAAGGGGGTGGATGCACCCCGAATCGAATCATATGCGCGTGCCGCAGGCTTCAAAACAATGGATCGGGATGCGTATGAAAAAATCCTGGCCGGAATAACCTCGGCGAGTGAGGTGTTTCGCGTCGTGCCTCAAAGATGAACACCATGCTAAACTATGAATACAAAGCCGTAACCGCAAAAGGTGTTGTGATAGAGGCGCGGTTAAGCGCAGTTGATGAATTGGACCTTGTACGTCAGATTGAGCGTCAGGGAATGATCTTGATTTCAAGTGCCGTTGTTACCGGAACAAAGCCCGTTAATTCTATGTTCAGTGCACGGTCGCTCGCACGGGGTATTCATTCCAAAGATGTTACTGAATTTCTTCGAAACTTATCAGCGCTTTTGAATGCCTCGATTCGCCTTGATCAAGCCCTCGATATGTTATCTCAGAAGGAGTTTGGCGGGGCGATGGCGGGCATCGCCTCTGAGGTGAAACACGCAATTCTTTCGGGTGAGCCACTTTCCGCTTCCCTTGCTCATCACGAAAGGCTGTTTTCACGTCCTATGATTGCTTTGATCGCGATTTCGGAAAAATCCGGAACCTTGTCGAAAACCATTTCAGCTCTTTCAGATAAACGCGATCGTGAAGAAAGACTTCGTCAAAAAGCGCTTGATTCATTGACTTATCCAGCTTTCCTCATTTGTGCCGTGTTTTCACTGTTTTTCTTCTTTGTGATTTTTGTTTTACCGCAATTCAAATCGTTCGTCATCGACATGGTAAAAAATGCCGATCCGGTTCTCATTGCTTTACTCGAACTATCCGATTTTCTGACCGCTCATGCTTGGAGTGTTACGGTAGTAATGATTTTCATACTGCTGGCTCTCACGGTCTATTTCCGATCGAATATTCGTAGAAATCAGTTTTTTTCTTTTCTTCTAAGATTGCCAGGTTTGCGCAGTGTCGATCGCGATTATTGTACCGCGCAATTTTGTCGTAATTTCGGTCTCCTTTCAGAATACGGCCTACCTATGGCCGACGCGATTGATCTCGCGGGTCGCTCCATCAGTGTGCACGACGTGAGTCTGGCTTTTTCGACCGCGCGCGATAAAGTGCGTCAAGGTCATACTGTGGGAACTGCGCTTGATGAGACTGGTGTTTTGGCGCCCATTGCCATTCGCATGATCAGAATTGGTGAAGAGTC
>CANGPA010000137.1 GCA_947455645.1 Hyphomicrobiales bacterium
CCATTCCCACCGCCCTGCCCCTTGTTGCCGCCATCACAGGACCGTTCTCCGAGCGCTATCCGGCTGTTACGCTTACCGTGCTCTCAATGACATCGAACGCCATTCAATCGGCCATCGATAATTTCGACATTGATGTGGGGTTAACCTATCTCGACAATGAACCGCTTGAACGCGTGATCTCGAAACCGCTCTATTTGGAAACCTATGTGCTTCTCACACGCACGGACAATGCACTTGCCGCACGTGATGAGATTGGCTGGCGCGAAGCCGCCGAACTTAATCTGTGTCTTCTGACACCCGATATGCAGAACCGTCGCATCATCGATGGAATTTTCCGTTCGGTCGGCAAAGCACCCGTGCCGGTTATGGAAACAAATTCGATTTTCAATCTCTGCACCCATGCCGCCGTACCGGGCTGGGTCTCGATTGTGCCGTCCCAATTGGCACGGTTTTTCGGCATCCCCGCCGGCTTGAAATCGCTGCGTCTCGTTGAACCCGCCGCCTCCCGTTCCGTCGGTCTCATTTTGGCCGACCGCCAACCGCAATCCCCCCTCGCCCAGAGCTTGCTCGCCATCGCCGAACCCATCGCGGATGAGGTTTGATCGGTTTTTTCGAACAACTAATCCATAAAAACGATTTGATCGCCGATGAACCCTGCGCGATGATGTCGCGTTAATGAAGAAGACGAGCTGAATTTCGGGGGACGACGTGACGCATCGGGCGGAGTGGAACGAGGCGGAAGCCTCGGGAATCATCAATGAATTGAAGCACTTGGAAGGTGCGACCTTGCCGATCCTGCACGCGTTGCAAGAGACGTTCGGCTATGTCGACAAAAGCGCCGTGCCGATGATCGCCGATGCGCTCAATATGTCGAAGGCCGAAATTTACGGCGCCATCACCTTTTATCATGACTTCCGCGAAGCCCCTGCCGGCAAGCGCGTGGTCAAACTCTGCCGCGCCGAGGCCTGCCAAGCCATGGGATGCGAAGACCTCGTTCATTATCTCGAGACCGAACAGGGCGTGAAAATCGATTCCACTTCGCCATCGGGCCATCTGACTGTTGAGACGGTTTATTGCCTCGGCAATTGCGCACTCGGCCCTGCGGCCTTGATCGATGGCGCGCTTGTCGGGCGCGTTGATAAAGAGCTGCTCGATGCGGTCTGTGCCGAGCGCCCGCATGAGCGGATGGAAGGCTGAGGAGAAATATCATGACCACCTCGCCGATTAAAATTTACATTCCGCGTGATGCTGCTGCCTTGTCTGTCGGCGCAGAGCGTGTTGCGAAATCGATTGCTGACGAAGCGAAGAAGCGCGGCATTGCCATTGAGATCATCCGCAACGGCTCGCGTGGCATGTTGTGGCTTGAACCGCTTGTGGAAGTGGCAACCGCAAACGGCCGCGTGGCTTATGGCCCCGTGACGTCGAAAGATGTTGCATCCCTCTTTGATGCAAAATTCTATGAAGGCGGCGCGCACGCACTCGGCCATGGACTTACGGAAGAAATTCCGTTTTTCAAAAATCAGGAACGTCTCACCTTTCAACGCGTCGGCGTGATCGATCCGCTCTCGCTTGATGATTATATCGCGCATGGCGGTTTTGCTGGCCTCAAAAAGTCGCTCGCAATGTCGGGCGCTGATATCGTGCAGACGGTTGCTGACTCTGGCTTGCGTGGTCGTGGTGGCGCAGGTTTTCCCACCGGCATCAAGTGGAAGACCGTTCTCAACACGCATGATGATCAGAAATATATCGTCTGCAATGCGGACGAAGGCGACAGCGGCACATTCGCTGATCGTATGTTGATGGAAGGCGATCCCTTCACCCTTATCGAAGGCATGATCATTGCCGGTGTCGCGGTTGGCGCGACGAAGGGATACGTCTATCTGCGCTCCGAATATCCGAATGCACATAAAATTTTTGGCGAAGCGATCCAGATCGCAAAGAAAGCCGGATGGCTCGGAAAATCGGTGAACGGTTCAGGCAAAGCCTTCGATCTCGAAGTGCGCTTGGGTGCAGGCGCTTATATTTGCGGGGAAGAAACATCGCTGCTCGAAAGCCTCGAAGGCAAGCGCGCGATTGTGCGCGCCAAGCCGCCGCTGCCCGCGATCAAAGGTCTCTTCGGCAAGCCGACCATCATCAACAATGTCATGTCGCTTGCGACCGTTCCGTGGATCATGGCGAATGGCGCAAAGACTTACGCCGATTACGGCATGGGCCGCTCCCGTGGTACGCTGCCGATCCAGCTCGCAGGCAATATCAAGCGCGGTGGGCTGATTGAAAAAGCCTTCGGCGTGACGCTGAAAAATGTCATCGAGATCTATGGCGGTGGTACAGCATCAGGCCGTCCCTTCCGCGCGGTGCAAGTCGGTGGCCCGCTTGGCGCTTACTTCCCGTCGTCACTTCTTGATACGCCGCTTGATTATGAAGCAATGGCGGCGAAGAAAGGCATGCTTGGTCACGGCGGTATCGTCGTATTCGATGATCGTATCGATCTCGCCAGGCAAGCGCGCTTCGCGTTCGAATTCTGCGCCAAGGAATCCTGTGGCAAATGCACACCGTGCCGCATCGGCGCGGTGCGCGGCCAAGAAACCATGGATCAAGTGATTGCGGGTGAGACCGCAAAAATCGATCTTGTTAAAGACTTGTGCACTCTCATGACGGATGCATCGCTTTGCGCGATGGGCGGCTTGACACCGATCCCTGTGATCAGCGCGCTCGACCATTTCCCTGAAGATTTCAAGCCCGCAACACGACTTGCGGCCGAGTGAAGGAGAAGCGACCATGACGCTCATCAAGGAACTCGATTACGGCACGCCCATTCGTTTGAATGAGGAAACCGTAACGCTCACCATTGACGGTATTTCCGTCACCGTACCGCAAGGCACATCGGTGATGGCGGCCGCCATGAAAATGGGAACGCAGATTCCAAAACTCTGCGCCACCGACATGCTTGAGCCTTTCGGCTCGTGCCGCATGTGCCTCGTTGAAATCGAGGGTCGTCGTGGCACGCCCGCCTCCTGCACAACACCCGCTGAAAACGGCATGGTTGTGCATACGCAGAGCGATAAGCTTCATTCACTCCGCAAAGGTGTGATGGAACTCTATATCTCAGACCATCCGCTCGATTGCCTCACCTGCTCGGCGAATGGCGATTGCGAATTGCAAGACATGGCCGGCGTCGTGGGCTTGCGCGAAGTACGGTATGAAGACGGCGTCAATCATTTCGACAAACACTCGCCGCTCGCTCTGTTGAAAGACGAAACCAATCCTTACTTCACTTATGATCCGGCGAAATGCATTGTCTGCAATCGCTGCGTTCGCGCATGTGAAGAAGTGCAAGGCACATTTGCCCTTACCATCGAAGGCCGTGGTTTTGACAGTCGCGTCTCGGCCGGGGGAACGAGCTTCCTCAACTCCGATTGCGTTTCATGCGGCGCTTGCGTGCAAGCATGCCCCACCGCGACTTTGATGGAAAACACCGTCATCGAAAAAGGCCAGCCGGAACATTCGAAAGTCACGACCTGCGCTTATTGCGGCGTCGGCTGTTCATTCAAGGCTGAAATGCAGGGCGATCAAGTCATCCGCATGGTGCCTTATAAAGACGGTAAAGCAAATGAAGGTCATTCCTGTGTGAAGGGCCGCTTTGCGTGGGGCTATGCCCAACATGAAGACCGCATCACCAAGCCGATGATCCGCGCCAAGATCACCGATGAATGGCGCGAAG
>CANGPA010000138.1 GCA_947455645.1 Hyphomicrobiales bacterium
CCAAATCGTATCCTCAATGTCGCGGATGGACATAAAAACACCCACGGGCCGGTTCTGTTTGGTGATCAAAACAGGCTCGCGCTGCGCGGCTTCGATCATTTGTCCGAAGGCGTTCTTGGCCTTCGCCGCAGTCATGGTTTTCATTTCGGCCTCCTGACTATAATGTCCAATATAGCTAAATTAGCTAATTTAGACAAGATGGGCGGATCTTGGTCTCTGCGACCTAGATACTCAAGCCGCCGGCAAGCGTCGGCAAATCGAGCGGCCTAAAGCCGTAATGCGAAAGCCAGCGCATATCGGCTTCGAAGAACGGCCGCAGGTCAGGCATGCCATATTTCAGCATCGCGATGCGATCGATGCCAATACCCCACGCGAAGCCTTGATATTCATCCGGATCCAGGCCGCAATTGCGGATGACATTCGGATGCACCATGCCGCAGCCCAAAATTTCGAGCCAATCTTCCCCTTCGCCAAAGCGGATTTCACCGCCTTTGCGCGAGCATTGAATGTCGACTTCCATGGACGGTTCTGTGAACGGGAAGAAGCTTGGACGAAACCGCATCTTCACATCATCGACTTCGAAAAAGGCCTTGCAGAATTCAGCCAAGATCCATTTCAGATGACCGAGATGCGATGATTTATCGATCACAAGACCTTCGACCTGATGAAACATCGGCGTATGCGTCTGATCTGAATCGCAACGATAGGTACGACCCGGAATGATCACGCGGATCGGCGGCTTCTCCGTCATCATCGTATGGATTTGAACGGGGCTTGTATGCGTACGCAACAGCTTGCGTTCGCCTTTAGAATCCGGATTGAAAAAGAATGTGTCATGCATTTCACGCGCCGGATGGCCGACCGGAAAGTTAAGCGCCGTGAAATTGAAAAAATCCGTTTCGATATCCGGACCTTCCGCAACCGAAAAACCCATATCGGCAAAAATCGTCGTGAGTTCGTCAATCACTTGGCTGATGGGATGAATGCGTCCGCGCGCGGCAGCACTTTGCGGCAGAGGCAGCGTGACATCCACGCGCTCGCTCTGAAGACGCTGATCGAGTGCGACCGATTTGAGCGCATCACGCTTCGTTGTCAGGGCTTCCGTAACACGATCACGAAGACCATTGATGAGGGGGCCTTTTTCCTTGCGCTCATCGGGTGTCATCGCACCGAGTGTTTTCAGCAGCGCAGAGATTGAACCAGCTTTGCCAAGGGCTGCGACGCGCACAGCTTCAAGCGCGGCTTCATCGGCTGCGTTGGTTATGGCTGTCTTCAATTCGGTTTCGAGCGCGTTAAGATCGGTCATGGGCTTGTTCCGAATGGTTTATGAAAAAAGCCCGCGATTGGAGTCGCGGGCCTTGAAGCGGTTCGACGATAATGTCGGAGCGTTGCTTAATCAGGCAACTGCCGGCAATGCCGCTTTGGCCTTCGCAACAAGCGCAGCGAATGCCGTCGGCTCGGTGATGGCGAGGTCGGAGAGGACCTTACGGTCAACCGAAATGCCCGCCTTGTTGAGGCCGTCGATAAAGCGCGAATAGACAATGCCATGCTCACGCACAGCGGCGTTTAAACGCTGAATCCAGAGCGCGCGGATCGTGCGCTTCTTGGCGCGGCGGTCACGTGTTGTATATTGCATCGCACGATCAACAGCGGCCTTTGCGGCGCGGATCGTATTTTTGCGGCGGCCGTAAAATCCTTTAGCGGCCTTGTAGGTTTTCTTGTGTTTGGCGTGGGATGTTACACCCCGTTTGACGCGTGCCATGGCTGATCTCCTTTAGGAATTCGGAATAAAGCGAAAATACAAAAGCCCCGGCGATCAGCCGTTGGGCAGGAAGTATTTCTTGACGTTGTAGCCGTCAGTCTCGAACAGCACATTGGTGCCACGCAGATTACGGATCTGCTTGTTCGTGCGCTTGATCATGCCGTGGCGTTTACCGGCTTGAGCATAGACGACTTTGCCCGATCCGGTCACTTTGAACCGCTTTTTAGCGGCCGATTTGGTCTTCATCTTGGGCATTTTGCTCTCCATCCGGCGAATTACTTCACCGATCTCTAAAATTATCGACGCTTTACGCGTCGTTCGTCTCATTATGAGCGAAAATGACCGCCACGGCAGCCCTTACCGGCCGGGCGATCGAAGGATGGGTTACTAGAAGAAAACCCCCGGCAATGCAACCGCTGCAGCGCTTTAAATTTTTAAGCCGATTGACCAATTTTCCCGTAAAATCATGGTCATGACCGATTCCGACCTCATTCTTCCCCCCGATGGCCGCCAATCCGAGACCGCGCTGATGGTTGCGCGGGGGACAAGGCGCCTTTTGACGAGCCTCGGCTTCGTCTCGGTGACTGAATTATCGCTGGCGTCCGGGCGGCGGGCCGATCTCGTGGCGCTCGCCGATGACGGCACCGTCTGGATCGTCGAGATTAAATCGAGCATCGAGGATTTTAGGGTTGATCAGAAATGGCCCGAATACCGGTTCCACTGTGATCGCCTCTTTTTTGCCATTCCGGAGCATGTTCCAACCGAAATCATGCCCGAAGATGCCGGTTTGATCCTCGCTGATGCTTATGGGGCGGCCGTTTTACGGGAGGCACCCGAACATAAAATGCCGGCCGCCACCCGCAAGGCCATGCTTGTGCGCCTCGCCCGCGCCGCCGCCGACCGCCTGCATCGCTTGGCTGATCCTGATCGGCGGGCCGGGCAGTGAGGTCACGCCTTAAGCATCCGCCATTTTCTCGAATTGTCCCGCTTTGCGGAACCGATAGAGATAAGAGGGCACAATGTCATCAATGGTTTCGCCCTTGATGCCCATGCCTTCAAGCGTGAGGCCGGCTTGTGTGGCTTCGGCTGAGACAACATTGTCGCGCTCGAGCAAGGTCACCTGATCGCGCGTTAATTGCAGCGCATGCGGCATCAAGCCGAACGAAACCGTATTCGCGATTTCCATTACTCCGGCCTGAATCCGCGCGAGCGGGAAGGGGAGAGGGAGCAGCGCGCGGCGGCGATTGGTGATTTTCAACACCGCTTCCATCAACGCGCGGAAGCTCTTCACTTCAGGGCCGCCCAGCTCATAGGTCGCGCCGGCTTTGAGTGCGCCGTCAACGGCGCGGGCGACCGCCTCGGCAACGTCGCCGACAAAGACGGGCTGGAATTTTGTGTGGCCGCCGCCAATCAAGGGCAGAGTGGGCATCACGCGGGCCAGAGCCGCAAAGCGGTTGAAGAAGTCATCTTCAGGGCCGAACACAATGGAGGGGCGGAGAATGATCGCGTCTTTGATCGCTGCCTTTACCGCCTCCTCACCCGCCGCTTTGGAACGGGCATAGGCAGACGGTGACTCGGCATCAGCGCCGATGGCCGACATATGCACAAAGCGCGTAATGCCGGCGCGGGCGGCGGCTTCGGCAATTGCCTTCGCGCCATTGGCTTGCACGGCATTGAACCGCTGACGGCCGGATTCGGCCAGAATGCCAACGAGATTGATCACCACATCGGCACCTTTAACGGCGCGCGCAACGGATTCGGGATAGCGCAAATTGGCCTGGACGGCGTGGATCTGGCCGACATTGCCCAAAGGCTGGAGGAAATTCGCCAAATCCGGACGGCGTACCGCCACCCGCACCCGATAGCCCCGTTTGGCCAAAGCGCGCACAACATGGCGACCGATAAATCCCGATCCGCCGAAAACCGTGACAAGCTGCTC
>CANGPA010000139.1 GCA_947455645.1 Hyphomicrobiales bacterium
CAAAATCAAAAACTCACCCGGCTTAACCGACAGCGATATCTGTTCAAGAATTGTGCGTCCTTCAATTTCGACGCCACCCTGCTCGACAGCGATCGCAACAGGTTGCGTGGACGGTACCAAAGGTCGAGACCGCTTCTGCGTTATTTCGGAAACAGTATTCGCCTGCCGAACCATAGCCGATACCGCATCAAAAGCAGGAAGAACGAGACTGATCGATTGCTGGCACTGCCGCAATCCGGTCACTTTGGGAAACAAGCGAACGAACATAGCAACAATAACGATCACAGTTCCCATATCGACCGCCAAAATCATCGGGCCGGCCACCAAGAGTAGAATGATCACAAGCGCGCTGGCATATTCAAAAATTGCCCGCACAATTTGAACATCATAGGCATTGGAAAAAGTCAGATCTCGCAATCGCTGAATGGTCACATTCAACCGATCAACCGCGCGTTCCTCGGTGGCCGTCGCTTTTACGAATTTTGCACCTTGCACCAATTCATTGGCATCCGATTGAAGATTGGCGTTTACGACGGTCATCTCTTCGCCAATCAACAAGCCACGGCGAACAAGACTTACCGAAACCGCAAAGAGAAAAACGCCCGCTCCGAATAAGAGCCCGACAACAATGGGAGCAATTACAAGCGCCACCAAAATTTGGACACCGATAAAGAGAATAGAAGAGAGGATCAAATTGGCTTGATAAAATGCGCCCCCCAACCGGACGGGTTCAGTAATTGCGGCCGCAATCAAATCACCAGCACGCCTTGTTCTGAAAAACATGTATTCGGCATTGAAATAAGATGAAAATAACGCCTTTTGCCAATGGCCAACATAGTCCGTCTGCAACTTTGCCGCGAGATAGGCCTGAATGAGAAAGATCATCGCACCCAATGCGATGAAGAGAACACCTACAGCCGCAATTGTATTGGCAGTGGCGGGTAAACCAACAGTCTGAAGCATCCACGCCATCGCGTTTGAAATACGATCATCACCAGACGAAACAGTGCCCCCCACAGCCTTTAAGAGAGGAAGAAGAACGGCAACCGTTGCACCATCAAAGACCGCATTTAGAAATGTTAAAAAAACAAGAATGGGCAGCCTTGCGCCCGTAACGCGGTAAACATCCTGAAGAAGACGAAACAAAGAGCGCGTCATCAAGCAACACTCCGCTCAGAACGGGCTCTCAACCGATGCCGTCCATTCTGCCAAGAGCTCCCGCTAAACTGACCATCCGCAATCGCGTCGACGATCATAGAGAGATCATCTGCGCGAGCCGACAGCGAATGACGGTTGAGGATCATCTGCTGCCCAGCGCGCGCGATACGCTCTGCGCGCTCCGGATCACCTGACAAATCTGCATGAACCGCTGCCAGATTTTGCGGCTCGGCGATGATGCAATTTTCGCCGTCGCGAAATCCCGCCGCTTCAAATCCCGCAAAGGGGCGGCATATAAGCACGCTTCCGGCGGCCGGAATTTCAAAAAATTTGCGGATCGGCATCATCAGGCCGGAGCCGCATGTATAAGAATAACGCGTCGCTGCGATACGATTTGAAAAATCAGTATTCAGTGCCTTTTGCACCCAACGCTTCTCGCCACGCAATATGCCGGACTTCTTCAGCAAGGATACAAATTTACGAAGACGCGTATCAATAATGGGCTGAAGCCCTTCGGCGATAAGCACATCGCGCGCAACCTGTCGCGCATGATACTGCACACCCATCACGGACCACGGTTCGTTCCGCAATGATAGCGGGGTGATATGGAATTCGGCGTCAGAAACAAAATGCAACAAGGAGGCAATTTGTTCGCGTCGGTTGCGGACGAAATTTGCCCAAATATCAGTCGAAAGTCCCGCGAAGCGCTCATCCTTTAGATGGGGCATTTCCACTTGAAAGGGCGAAAACTCTTCACCAAACCCGATAAAGAAATCGGCACAAGCCTCGACCCGATCGCGTTCTTTCGATGTCCAATTATAAAAATCATTTTCGAGCAACAAGGCAACTCGCGGACAGGTCAGTGATGAAAACTGGGACGCGATGATTGGCAAAAACAGGAGATCATCAGGTGCGCCCTGATAGGCATAGGCCGCCCGCAATGTTGCGGCATAACGCGCGGGGTCGCTTGAATCCGAGAAAAGCACAAGCGTGTTTGAGACAACGAGATCAAACGGACCTTCTTCTTCAACAAAAGCCTTTAGTCCACGCGCAAGAACATCTGATGAAACATGGCCCGGTCCGAAAAAGCGGAAGTCCCCAACCTTTAACAGTGCGAGCGGAATAAGATTCCGCGTTGGATTGATAAAGCTTGCATTCACATCCACGTAAAGAAAACGCTTGCTCATGCGACAACCCCCGCACGCTCAGGACCCTGCTCGGGACGGGAATGCGTTTGGCGTTCGAGATAGGCGTCAATGAAGGCTCGCTTCAAAAGATCACGCATAGCCGACACATTATAGCGCTCTTCAACGCGCTTATGAGCGGCTTCACCAATGGTCTGGGCAAGAATCGGCGTGGTTAAAAGCTTACGCAAGGCTTGAGCGGCCGCGCGGTGATCGCGATGCGGAACGAGTACTCCGTTAACACCATCATCAATCAAAGCCGCATGGGTTTCATGATCATAGGCAACCGTGGGCAAACCGGCGGCGAGCGTTTCCAGCAAGGCCGACCCTTGCATCGGCGCAATCGAAAAATCGCACGCTTTTAATGCCGCCATCGCCGTGCGATGCGACACTTGACCGGTAATCACAACACGGTCGGAAAGACCGAGCGCAACGGCGCGTGATTGAATGACGTCCCGATCCGTGCCATCGCCAACAAAAACCAAAGATCCTTGTAGATCGTCGCCAACCGCCTCAGCAAAAATTTCTAGCGCATCGGGCGCGAGCTTTTCTGGATGCAATCTTCCAAGCACAACAATGCGTGGATGTGCAGCACTATGAATCACCTCCGGTGCATCATCGGCGCGCGCATCCATCACTTCGGAGAGATCGAGCGGTTGGATCCACGGCGAAATGCGTGCTTCATCCATGCCGCGTCGTGAATAATAAGATGGTGCAAGCGATGGGGCGCCCGAATAGCGATCAAACAACCGGTAAACGATGCGATACCAGTAGGGTAAGACCCGTCTGACAAAAGCAGGGAAGTAGGATTGCCAAGGCAAAATATCTTCCCAATAGGCTTCAATAAAACACACTTTGGGAAGCCGTCGTACTTTGCCCGCAAGCAGCGCAAGCGCCGCGGTATAATGCGGTCCTACCGTTTGCACGACATCAGGCTTAAATTGTGCGACTGCGTCGTTTAGAAATCCGATCGCGGAACCGACATGCTTTAATCCGGCGGTCAGCTTGCTTAAGCCCGCACCACTGCGCTCAAAAGCCAGTTCACGATAAAAAATTGTATCCGACAGACGCCGCTCATCATTTTTGCGGCCGAAGGGCACAATATAAAGAACTTCGTCAAACATTTTGCCGAAATTAAATTGCAACTCAAGCGTCTTCAAATCATCGAGGCGCAGTTTGCCATCGGCAATCAGCTTTTCAACACTGTCATAGCCGATCATCAAAAGACGGCTAGGCTCACGCGCTTTGTCTTGATCGCGCGCACTCATACGTTTTGATCCTTACGATCAAATACAAGA
>CANGPA010000140.1 GCA_947455645.1 Hyphomicrobiales bacterium
CGGCCGTCGCGCAGGTGCCCGTTGTCCAACCGCGCCGCAAGGACGGCGTATCCTTTATGCCGGAATCGTCTTCGCTCATCGCTTCGGTTCCTACCGGATGATGGACCTTAAACGCAAATCGGGAGGTTTCTCATGATCGCCCCCGGTCTTGTGATTGCCGCACCACGCTCGTCTTCCGGCAAAACCACGATCACACTCGGCCTCTTGCGCGCCTTTCACCGCAAGGGCCTCGCGGTGCGCGGTTTAAAATGTGGGCCTGATTATATTGATCCCGCCTTTCATGCCGCCGCTTGCGGCAAGCCGAGCCTCAATCTCGATGCATGGGCGATGAGTCCCGAACTCATGGCTTCCCTTGCCATGGACGCTTCGCAGGAGGCTGACCTCACTTTGTGCGAAGGTTTGATGGGGCTCTTTGATGGCGTGCCCGCAGAAAGTGGCCGCAGTGGGTCAAGTGCGGATGTCGCCGCTGCGACGGGCTGGCCCGTCTTGCTGGTGATTGATGTGAGCGGTCAATCACAATCCGCTGGCGCCGTGGCGCTTGGCTGCGCGACATTTGATCCGCGCATCAAAATTGCCGGTGTGATCCTCAATAAAGTCGGCAGTGATCGCCATCGCCATCTCGTTGGACTTGCGATGGAGAAAGCGGGTCTTAAGGTTTTAGGCAGCGTGCCGCGCGATGCGTCTGCGACGATCCCCGAGCGCCATCTTGGTCTTGTGCAAGCGGAAGAAACAGAAGAGCTTGATCGCATTCTCGATCACATGGCCGATCTCGTTGAAGCGCATATTGATCTTGATGCCGTGCGCGCGGCGGCACTCGCACCGAACCTTCAAACACACGCGCCTTTGCAAGCGATCAAACCACCGGGGCAACGCATCGCGCTCGCGCGGGATGCCGCGTTTTCGTTCATCTACCCGCATCATCTTGCAGCATGGCGCAAAGCGGGCGCCGAGATTATCCCCTTCTTGCCTTTGAACAATGAAGCGCCGGATCAAACTTGCGATGTGTGTTGGTTACCGGGCGGCTATCCCGAACTTCATGTTGGCACCTTATCGAACGCCGAGTATTTTATGAAAGGCCTGCGTCGCTTTGCGGAAACAAAGCCGGTTCACGGCGAATGTGGCGGCTATATGGTGCTTGGTCAAACGCTCACCGATGCGGAGGGCCATGAATGGCCGATGGCGGACCTTTTGAGTGTGAAGACAAGTTTTGCCAAACGCAAAATGACACTCGGCTATCGTGATGCAACGCTTCTGAACGATACGCCATTGGGCAAAAAAGGCGCGCATCTGCGCGGCCATGAATTTCATTACGCAACCATTTTGGATCAGGGATCAGACTTACCCTTTGCCACCGTGATTGATGCCTATGGATCGGCGCCTGCGCCGTCGGGCAGTCGTCGCGGTCACGTGACGGGAAGCTTTTTCCATGCCATAGCCGAAACCACACAGCGATAGAGACTGGCGATGACAAAGACCAAACTCTTGTCTGACGATGCCCCGCTCAAACCGCGCATCATCGCGCTGTTTTCCGGGCTGATCATCGCCAATCTGCTGATATGGCTTTGGGCGCTTCTGACCTTTGGTGACAAGCCCGTTTTGCTCGGCACCTGCGCGCTCGCTTATGTCTTGGGATTGCGTCACGCGGTTGATCCTGATCACATCGCAGCCATCGATAATGTCACGCGTAAATTGATGCAGGAAGGCAAAAAGCCACTTTCTGTCGGCCTCTTCTTTGCGTTGGGCCATTCGACGCTCATTTGTGTTGCGGTATGGTTGATTGCGCTAACCGCGCGCTCTTTTGATGATGCCACCTTTGCCGATTGGCGCGATTATGGTGGTTTATTTTCAACTTTGTTTTCAGCGAGTTTCTTGTTCATCATCGCGCTTTTTAATTTTGGTGTCTTCATCAATGTCGTCAAAACCGCGCGTCTCATTCGCGCCGGCAAAGATTGGTCAGAAGAAGAATTAAATCGCGTGCTCAATGGACGCGGCTTTATCGCACGCCTTATGCGTCCGTTGTTTCAACTTATTTCGCGCGGTTGGCATATGTTTCCCTTGGGCTTTCTCTTCGGCCTCGGTTTTGATACAGCCACCGAAATTAGCCTCTTTGGTATTGCTGCCGCAGAAGCCGCAGGCGGATGCTGCACGCTGATCTCTGTGATGATTTTTCCTGCGCTCTTCACAGTGGGCATGGCGCTTGTCGATACGCTTGATGGTGTGTTGATGGTGGGCGCCTATCAATGGGCCTATCTCAATCCGCGCCGAAAAATTGTTTATAATCTCATCATCACAGGCCTCTCGGTGATCGTGGCTTTGGGGATCGGCCTCATTGAAGTGTTGGGCCTCCTTCACGAGAAGCTCGATCTCACCGGTAAGTTCTGGGATGAAGTCGGAGTGGTGTGGGATCATTTTGGCGATCTCGGTTTTGTGATTGTGGGCATCTTTGCGCTCGCGTGGGGCGCGTCGTGGTTTTTCTCCCGTCCGGCACGCGCGCTGCGCGTTCGCGCTGAGTAATCCTGATCATGGTGATCAAGCAGCTTGCTTATCTTGTGGCGCTTGCGCGTGAAAAACATTTCGCGCGCGCTGCAAAAGCGTGCAACATTTCGCAACCCACACTCTCCGGCGCGATCCGCGCGTTGGAAGAAGAACTCGGTGTTCCTCTCGTCGAACGCGGCCATCGTTTCACGGGCCTTACCGCTGAAGGCGCGATGATTGTCGAACATGCCAAGCGCATTCTTGGCGAAATTGATATGATGGGCCAGTCGATCTCCGATGTGCGCAAAGGTTTGAAGGGGCGCTTGCGTTTGGGCGCCATTCCCACCGCCCTGCCCCTTGTTGCCGCGATCACGGGACCGTTTTCCGAGCGCTATCCGGCCGTTACGCTCACCGTGCTCTCGATGACATCGAACGCCATTCAATCGGCCATCGATAATTTCGACATTGATGTGGGGTTAACTTATCTCGACAATGAACCGCTTGAGCGCGTGATCTCGAAACCGCTTTATTTGGAAACTTATGTGCTTCTCACACGCACGGACAATGCACTTGCCGCACGTGATGAGATTGGCTGGCGTGAAGCCGCCGAACTCAATCTCTGTCTTCTGACACCCGATATGCAGAACCGTCGCATCATTGACGGAATTTTCCGCTCGGTCGGCAAAGCGCCGGTGCCGGTTATGGAAACAAATTCGATTTTCAATCTCTGCACCCATGCCGCCGTGCCGGGCTGGGTCTCGATTGTACCCTCTCAATTGGCACGGTTTTTCGGCATCCCTGCCGGTTTGAAATCGCTGCGCCTTGTTGAGCCCGCCGCCTCCCGTTCCGTGGGCCTCATTTTGGCCGACCGCCAGCCGCAATCCCCCCTCGCCCAGAGCTTGCTCGCCATCGCCGAACCCATCGCGGATGAGGTTTGATCGGTTTTTCCGATCAACTAATCTATAAAAACGATTTGATCACCGATGAACCCTGCGCGATGATGTCGCGTTAATGAAGAAGACGAGCTGAATTTCGGGGGACGACGTGACGCATCGGGCGGAGTGGAACGAGGCGGAAGCCTCGGGAATCATCAATGAATTGAAGCACTTGGAAGGTGCGACCCTGCC
>CANGPA010000141.1 GCA_947455645.1 Hyphomicrobiales bacterium
CTGTAATGATGTCGAGTTCACGCGGGCTTGGCAATTCGCGGCACACATTGGTGCGCTGGAAGAAGGGAATATTATCGCAATGATCAACGATGCGCGCGCAATCATAAAGATCGACCACGGTCGATTCACGATAGTCGCCCGTCAATGGCTCGACGACATTCACGGCCGCGCCGGCGGTGCCGTAATACACATTCTTGCCCCACGGATCCATGTCATAGCGCGGATCTTGCGCGTAGAGCGGAAAGCGACGAGCGGCTTTAGCGATTGTGTCTTCAACAAGCGCGCGCGGAAATTTCATGCGGCCATCATTCTTGTCGATATAGGCGCCGGCCTTGGTCATGTAGTCGATGGTTGAGGGGATCGCGTCGGCGAAACCGATCTGCTCCAACACATCGAGAATCTTGTGATGGATCTTCTGCATGTCGTCTGGCGACAGCACTTGATATTTGCCCCCGGGAAGTCCGGGCCAAATCGGCCGATCCGCATCGGAGAGTTTTGAAGCGCGGGCTTGGCGGCGGGCATCGCGGCCCCCACGGCGACCACTATCGCGGCCTGCTGCGTCAGTTGCGTCCACACTCATTGTCGCCTCCCCATTCATTCAGGATTTCCTGTTGAAAGAACAGAGCCTTGGCGGCGCTAAAGCGTCAAGAGATTGATTTTCATCATAAGATGAATTTCATTCAACATATGACTGATTTTACCCTTCCCTCCGGCCCCGTCCTCCGCCAGGGTCCTTTGCCCTCGCTCACGGCGCTCAGGGCGTTTGAAGCCGCGGCGCGGCATGAGAGCTTTCGGCTGGCTGCGGATGAGCTGAGCATTACGCAATCGGCGGTGAGCCATCAAATCGCGCATCTCGAAGCCCATTTGGGTAAAGATCTCTTCCGCCGGACGGGTCGGCGGGTGGAGCTGACCGAGGCGGGGCGGCTCTATTTTCCCTATTTGCGCGAGGCTTTTGAACGGATTGAGACCGGAACGCGGCTCGTTTCGCGGCCCGCACAGCAGGAATTGACGGTTCAGGTTTATGTGACTGTCGCGGCCCGGTGGCTGATGCCGCGGGTTCATACGCTGCAGAAATCCTGCCCGGACCTCCATGTCCGCTTCAATACAAGCCAGATGGATTGGGAATTCGATCCCCGCAATGCCGATATCGGCATGGTGTGCACCGTCGATTCCAACCGTCCCGGCTTTACCTACACCCCCCTCTTTGAGTCGCGGCTGGTCGCGGTGTGCTCACCAAATCTGTTGAAAAATGAGGCCCCATTCACAAATCCGCGTGATGTGGCCCGTTTCACTTTGCTTGAACTCTACACGGCGGCGGGCGATTGGGACGCGTGGCTTGGGCCGGGCGGCCGCTCGGGCCTCGGGGAAGCGGCAAGCATCCGGTTTGATTCTTATCTATTGGCGCTTGAAGCGGCTTGTGACGGGCAGGGAATCGCCCTCGTGCCCGATTTTCTCGCCGCGCCGGATCTCGCATCGGGGCGTCTCGTTTCGCCCATTCGTCATTCCGTGCCCCAACCCGCGCGCTGGTATCTCGTCGCGCGGCAAGATCGCGCGGATGAAGGAGCAATTCAAAAATTTCGTGATTGGTTGTTGAAAGAAGTCGAACCGCTTCGGAGATCGTAAATGAGCAAGAAACAAAAACGCAGCGCCTTTCCTTCAAATTCCGCGCGTGATGTGAAATTCAAAGCCGAAGCGGTCAAAGATGGTGTGCGTGTCATCGAGAATATTTTTATTCCGCTCTCCGACGGAACACGACTCGCGGCACGTTTGTGGTTACCGGTTGATGCCGAAGACAATCCTGTGCCATGCGTACTTGAATATATTCCCTATCGCAAAACCGATGGTACCCGCGGACGTGATGAGCCGATGCATGGTTATTTCGCGCGTCATGGCACTGCTGCCATTCGCGTTGATCAGCGAGGTTCCGGTGAGTCCGATGGCTTGATGGAAGACGAATATATCAAGCAAGAACAAGATGACGCGATTGAAGTGATCGCGTGGATTGCCGCACAAAAATGGTGCTCGGGCAATGTCGGCATGATGGGCAAAAGCTGGGGCGGTTTTAATTGTCTCCAAGTGGCGATGCGTCGTCCGCCTGCATTGAAAGCGGTGCTTTCCGTCTGCTCAACCGATGATCGTTATAGCGACGATATTCATTATATGGGCGGCTGTTTGTTGAATGATAATTTCTGGTGGGGCGCGATCATGCATGCCTATCAGGCGCGCCCGCTTGATCCCGCCATTGTTGGCGCACGCTGGCGCAAGGATTGGATCGAGCGCGTTAAAGCCATGCCAAATTGGCCGGTGCTCTGGATGGAGCATCAACGTCGTGATGATTATTGGAAACACGGCTCCGTCTGCGAAGATTGGGATGCGATTCAATGCCCCGTTATGATCACGGGGGGTTGGGCTGATGCCTATACAAATACATTGCCGCGGTTGCTCGCCGGATTAAAAGTCCCGCGTCTTGGGATTCTTGGTCCTTGGGCGCATATCTATCCGCATGACGGCACGCCCGGTCCGGCGATTGGCTTTTTACAAGAAGCGCAACGCTGGTGGGATCATTGGTTGAAGGGTGACGACACCGGCATCATGAATGAGCCGATGTTGCGCGCTTATGTCGAAGATGAAACCGGCGCGGGGAAATGGACCGAACATCGTAAAGGTTATTGGGTGGGTGAGGCGCACTGGCCGTCTCCTCGCATCGCATCGACAACGTTTCATCTCGGCGATGGTGTGCTTTCAACCGCATCACAAGACGCACTCACACTCTCACTCCGGTCACCGCAATGGGTGGGTATGGGATGTGGTGAATGGATGGGAACCGGTGTTGCCGGCGAACAGCCGTCTGACCAACGCATCGATGACGGCATGAGCCTTTGCTTTGATACGGCGCCGCTTGAAGAGGATATGGTCATTCTCGGCGCGCCGGAATTCTCTTTTGAATTTTCATCCGACAAACCTGTCGCGCAAATCGCTGTGCGCCTTTGCAATGTTACAGATGAGGGTGCATCGCATCGCGTGTCTTATGGTGTGTTGAATCTCACCCATCGCGACTCGCATGAATATCCGACGAAATTGCAGCCGGGTAAAAAATACAAAGCAAAAGTCACTTTGAATGCCTGCGGTCATCATTTCCGCAAAGGCACACGGATCAGGCTCGCGCTATCGACCGCCTATTGGCCGTTGATTTGGCCTTCACCGGAAGCGGCGACCCTGACGCTTTCGACCGGTCAATCCGCTTTGATGTTGCCGGTTCGTCCGGCGTCAAGCGACGATAAAAGCGTAACATTCTTAGCCCCTGAAAGCGCACCTGACGCGCCGGTGTCTATCGTTCGTCAAGGTCACGCTGAACGCAGAGTCGAGATTGATCTTCTCAATCGATCCGCGACCTATCGCACGATTGGGGAGGGCGGCGTGTTTGGC
>CANGPA010000142.1 GCA_947455645.1 Hyphomicrobiales bacterium
CTGATGACGGTCATCTTGCTCGCGGGCTTTATCGGCAAAGCCATTCCTCCGCGTGCGTCAGGTATTCCTTATGTCAAAGAGCGTTGAACTTGTAACGCCACCCCTGCGTGAGGGGCCTTATCGTTCGCTTTGTACGGATTGTGGTGTCTCGCGTCTTGAAGACCCGACGCTGTGTGGCAAAGCGTGCCAATTCATTGCGCCCGATTATCCCGCGCTTGAAACAAGGGTGCATGGCCGTCCACGCGATATCACCCGTCCGGATGAACTTCACTTTGGCCCCTTCCGTGCGATGTATCGCGCAGCGCTCAATCCCTCACGAGAGGGCGCGCAATGGACCGGAATTACAACGCGCTTGGCGGAAGTTCTTCTCGAGCGCAGTTTGGTTGATGCGGTGCTTACGATGGCGCCGGATCCCGATGATCAATGGCGTCCGCGTCCGGTGCTTGTGACAAATGCCAAAGACATGGCGCAGTGTCGCGGCATGCGCATGGGCTTTGCACCTTTGCTCGCTTTGCTCGAGCCCGCACGGGAAAAAGGTTATCGTCGTCTCGCCATTATTGGTATCCCCTGCCAAGTTCATGCCTTGCGCGCACTCGAAGCCGAGCTTGGTTTTGAGCGGCTCTATGTGATTGGTACGCCGTGTTCGGACAATACCGAGACCGACAAATTTCATACATTTCTCAATCTGCTCGATGCTAAGCCCGAAACCATTACCTATCTCGAATTCAAAGCCGATTATCATGTTGAGCTGCGTTATAATGATGGGCGCGTGCGGCTTATTCCATTTCTGAAATTGCCGATTTCAAAATTGCCGCAAGATTTCTTCCCGCTGACATGTCGAACCTGTGTTGATTACACCAATGTTCTTGCCGATATTACCGTCGGCTATATGGGCGGCACAGGCGCGCAATGGTTGATTATTCGCAACGCGCGGGGCGAGGAATTGCTCACGCATATTCAGCGTGAACTCGTGCTTTCCGCGCCTGTCAGCGTTGGCAAACGCGCGTCATCTGTGAAAGGCTTTGTTGAAAATGTGCGTCGTGCGGCGGGCGGTCTTCCGCTGAGGGCAATGCCTGATTTTATGCGTCCGATTATGGGCTGGTTGATGCCGCGTATTGGTCCGCGCGGTCTTGAATTTGCACGCACACGCGTTGAGATGAAAGCCGCCGAAACGGTTTTGCATCTGCGCCGCGCCGTACCGCGCCGTATGCGGTCTATGATTCCGGATCACATTTGGGCGCTTGTCAAACCTTACGGGCTTGAGCCGGAGCCGGGTGAAGCTCGCAGCGGCGCGACCCGCGAGTCAGCGCGCGCCGTCGATACGTTTGAGAAAATTTGAGAATTCCTGATCATCAATTGGCACAAGATGTTTTGATTCCGGATAGGCGCCGGTTTCAACATCTGCGCGGAATTCTTTGAACGCTGCAATGCGCTCTTGTTGCAAGCGATCATACTCAGCGCGAAAATTGCGATAGGTTTTGGCATGGCGCGGTTGATGCCCGCGTGTGAAACCCAAAACATCTTCGGTAAAGAGATATTGCGCATCGCCACCCGTGCCAGCACCCATTGATAAAAGAACCAAAGACGTGCGTTTGGCGATTTCCGCCGTAACCCGATCCGGTACGACTTCAATCTCGGCACCAATGGCACCGGCTTCTTCAAGCGCTTTGCATTTCTCATAAACCATCATCGCCGTATCGGCCGTTTTACCCACGGCTTTGAACCCGCCCGTCCAAGTGGCTTGCGAGGGAACAAGACCGACATGGCCGACAACGGGAATACCTTCGGCAGCTAACCGCCTGATAATCTCAATGGACCCTGCGCAATAAAACGCGTCGCCTCCCGTCTTCAGTCCCGCAAAGGCGGAGCGTAGATAATCTTCAAAGGTCGCATTTTCGCCGGGCAACAGGCCCACTTGCACGAAGCAATTTCCGGCGGCCGCACGCATCTCAGGCGTCCAGAGCGGTGCGATAATCGAGAGGAGGTCAATGCCTGCGGCGTCTGCCGCGGCGGCTTCCTCGAGCGTCTCGACAAACAGCATGGTCATTTGGCGCTTGCCTTTTTGCGCGCGTAGATCCGCCACCGTCATGCGGTTGTGTTTCATGCAATCCTCCCCCGCCCCGATTTTCGATGTCATTGATGAGGTGATTTTATATCTGAGCTGAAATGTTTCGATCTCGCAAGGACTTGTTTCGGCCCCATTTGGTCCGGCGACGCAACAGGAACGATCGGCGTCGCTCTCGGATCATTGACCGCTTGCAGGCGCGCTAGGTTTCCGTCAAATCAAGACTAAAGTGTTGCGGAGGGGGAAACGAAATGAAATCTCATGCACGGGTGGTGGTTGTCGGCGGCGGCGTGATGGGTGTTGGTCTCCTCTATCATCTCGCCCTTGAGGGCTGGAGTGATGTGGTCCTCGTCGAGAAGGGCGAGTTGACCTCCGGCTCAACCTGGCATGCGGCTGGTCAATGCCCGCATTTCAACTCCTCACTCAACATGACCAAGGTGCATCTATATGGCACCGAGCTTTATCCGAAACTTGAAGAGCTCACGGGTCATGCCGTGAGTTGGCATGGGTGTGGTGGACTTCGTCTCGCCTGCACCGACGAAGAAGTGCATTGGCTCAATCAAGTCTATGGCGTTTCAAAGCTTGCGGGCTATGAGGCGCATATCATCGGTCCGGAAGAAATCCGCAAAGTTCATCCCTTCCTCAATCTCGATGGCGTGAAGGCCGCGTTTCTCACCGTCACCGACGGCCATGTCGCACCGGCTGATATCACCAATGCAATGGCCGCAGGTGCGCGTAAACTTGGTGCTGAAATCTATCGCCGTACAATGGTCACGGACATTCAACTTTTGCCCTCAGGCGAGTGGAAAGTGGTCACCGACAAAGGTGACATCATCTGCGAGCATGTTGTCAATTCCGCTGGCTCTTATTGCGATGTGGTGGGCTCATGGACGGGCCACAATGTGCCGATTTCAAACATGCTGCATCACTATCTCATCACCGAACCTTTGCAGGCTTTGATTGATCATGTGCCTGAATTGCCTGTCGTGCGTGATCCGTGGTCGCACGCTTATCTGCGCGAAGAAACCAATGGCGTGTTGATCGGGCCTTACGAAACCGGCACCGCGCATGTCTGTTGGGATGGCAAACCACCGGCATGGGATTTTGAAAGCGAACTCGTGGCTCCCGAGCTTGAACGGTTGATGCCTTATCTCGAGCGCTGCATCGAACGCTTCCCGCTCTTTGGCGAAGCGGGTGTGAAGAGCGTGATTTCAGGCGCGATCACGCATACGCCTGATGGTGTTTATCTCTCGGGTCCCGCTCCGGGGCCGAAAAATTACTGGATGCATTGCGGCGCGTCGATTGGCATCTGCCAAGGCGGCGGTGCGGGTAAA
>CANGPA010000143.1 GCA_947455645.1 Hyphomicrobiales bacterium
ATCAATATTCTTGGGACTATGATGTCCGGAGCACCATTTTTGTTGAAAAATTTCAATAAGGGTATTGCTGTTCGATAGTATATTTCAACCTGTTACGTCTTTTTGATGTTGTTCAGACTCAGCGATACGGTATCCCACACCAGGCTCAGTTTGAATGAGTGTTGGCGTATCGGGTGTTGTCTCTACTTTCTGCCTGAGCTGGCCGATAAAGACACGCAGATAATGTGTGTCTTCAACATGGGCGGGCCCCCAAACCGTTTTTAGAATATGGCGATGTGTCACCACGCGGCCGCTATGACGAGCCAATGCTAAGAGCAGATCAAATTCTTTTGGCGTAAGATGAACATTTATGCCGGCTTTTGTTACCTCGTGGCGTATGGTGTCTATTGATATATCACCGATATCAAATCGTGTCTGGATCAAGGGTTCGATGTGTCCGCGCCGCATGGCGGCCCGCATCCGCGCGAGCAATTCGCCAATCGAAAACGGCTTATTCACGAAGTCATCAGCGCCGGCATCAAGAGCCTCAATTTTTTCCGCTTCCTCTTCGCGCGCTGATAAGACAATGATTGCCGTTGCGTGTTTGTGTCGAATTGTGCGGATTAATTCTTTACCGTCGAGATCAGGAAGGCCGAGGTCGACAAGGATCAGCTCATATTCACGTTCTGCAATGGCTTTGAGTGCCGCTGAGGCGGTGAGCGCTTGCGCCACGTAATAGCCAGCGGCGGTGAGGCTTGGTTTCAAAAACCGTTGGATCTGCGGTTCGTCATCAATCACGAGAATGGAGGGAAGAAGAGCCATTGTGAAACTCACATCATCATGAATTAAGAGCGGGCAATTCAAGAACGAAGCGTGTGCCTCGTCCATCTCGTATTGGACTTTCAGCATGAAGTGTTCCGCCCATCGCTGTAACCACACCCCGCCCGATCGTTAGCCCTAAACCAAAACCACTTGTATTAGTTTTCGACAATGTGCCGCGATAAAATTTATCAAAGATTTTATCGAGATCTCTCGGTGCAATACCCGGACCCTCATCTTCAATCACAAATCGAAGATATTTTCCGTTCTTAAGCAATTTGACCGTTATTGGGTTTTCGGCGCCGCCAAATTTTATGGCGTTATCGATAAGATTGAAGATGACTTGCTCAAGTAACACCGCATCACCGCGTACGGGACCAAGCGCTTCATCTATAAAGGTTGAGAAACATACGCTTGGAAAATTTCGTCTTGCCCGTTCAAGGGCCGCGTGGGCGCGCTCTGCACAATCGACATGATCGGACTTTAAATCAATGATACCTGTCTCGAGGCGCGTCATGGCCAGAAGGTTGCCAACAAACAGATTGAGGCGACCTGCTTCTTCTTCGATGGCGGCGAGTAAATCATCGCGTTCTTCTACACTCATATTCTGGCCAAGTTGGCGGAGGGCTGTGGCTGAGCCGAGAATGGAGGCCAAAGGGGTCCGTAAATCATGCGAGAGCGCAGAGAGAATGGCAGACCGCAAACGTTCTTGGTCAGCTTGCAAGCGGGCGTCTTCGGAATGGGCCGCAAATTCGATGCGTTCGATAGCGATTCCCGCCTGTTTGATGAGTGCCTGTAATGCATGATTTTCGATCTCGCTCAAGACCCGTTCTTGTGTGCGCTCAATAACAATAACACCGATAATGTTGCGTGATCCCGAAACGGGAAGATAATCATGAAAAATAAGTCCACGCCGCATAAGCGACTGGGGCTGCAGGGTGCGCGTGCTTAAAATTATAGAAATTTGTTCGTGATCGTGCTCATCGAGCTGGAGCGTTCCGATTTGTGGTAGAAAGTTCGACGGCTTTTCACTCTCTGTTCGTGAATAAAATGTGGCACGACAGTCCAAAGTGGTTTGAATTTTTCCGCATACGAGTTCGAGGGCATCCTCAAGAGTAATGGTTCCCGCAAGCTCTCCGGCATAATCATAGAGAGATTGGATTAATTGTGCGCGATGATCCGCTGCGGCCGCATTTTCTTTAAGGCGGCCTGCAAGATTGCCGGTTAAAAGCGCCACAATAAGAAACGCAACGAGGGCAATAAACTCGCGGGGATCGGCAACTGCGAAGGTGAAAGTTGGCGGCACAAAAAAGAAGTTATAGGTAAAAAATGAGGCGAAAGCGGCAGCCAAACCGGCGCTTCGTCCAAACCCCGCTGCCGCTATCAAGACAGCCACAAGAAAGATCAGCGCGAGATAGGGTTGTGGCAGATTGCCTTTGAGCATCATGCTGGCGGCGATGGCAAGACCGACGAGAGCCAGCGCCGCAAACATGCGCATCAAAAGGGGAAGGGGGCTTTTAAATAAGTCTGCCACGCAATCAATTCACTTAAGATCCTGAGGCGCATGCTAAGTCGAATGGGGTAAGGGTACGCGCAACTCGGGGTTCAACTTAGCCTAATTTTGTGAATCCTTAGAAGACTTATCGAGTTGGTCTACGCAGTTTTTATGGAATCTTTATAGGCCGGTACCGCTTTCGGCATAGTTTCCTTATCTCCGATTGGTGACAGCTTCGCCGCCCGATCTATCGGGTTATGGAGATGTTTTTTATGACGCATGGCGTGGCTTCCCCCCGTAAACCCGGCTTCGTGCCTCTGATGGTGGGGTCCATTGGGGTCGTCTATGGTGATATTGGGACGAGCCCGCTTTATGCGTTGAAAGAGTCTGTAAAGGCGGCATCAAGAGGCGGTGCGATCAATGAGCCCGTTGTGTTTGGTGTTGTGTCTTTGATCCTCTGGGCGCTCACGATCATTGTGACATTGAAATATGTGGTTGTGATGCTTCGCGCCGATAATAAAGGGGAGGGAGGCACACTCAGTCTCATGGCGCTTGCGCAAAGTGCACTCGGGCGAGGGGGGTTGTTGATCCCTATTCTTGGGACTGCGGGGGCAGCTCTCTTTTACGGTGACTCAATTATTACGCCCGCGATTTCGGTACTCTCGGCGGTCGAAGGTCTTAATCTCGTGACCCCCGCCTTTGATCCCTTTCTGATGAAGATTAGTCTTGCGATTCTTATCGGGCTTTTTCTTGTTCAGTCAAAAGGTACAGCCGTTGTGGGTACTTTTTTCGGTCCCGCTATGGTGTTGTGGTTTGCCGTACTCGCTTTGGGGGGCATCAGCGGTATTTTGTTGCATCCCGGTATTCTGGCTGCCGTCAATCCGCTTTACGGATTGGGCTTTCTTGCTGGCCATGGCTTTGTTGGTCTCCTTACTTTGGGAGCCGTGTTTCTTGCCGTTACGGGTGCTGAAGCACTCTATGCCGATCTTGGACATTTCGGCCGCGGGCCAATTCGCATCGCTTGGCTTGTCTTTGTTTTTCCTTGTCTCGCTCTGAATTATTTCGGACAGGGCGC
>CANGPA010000144.1 GCA_947455645.1 Hyphomicrobiales bacterium
GCCGTTCAACTCGGGGGGCTTTGTCGGTCCGGTCTTATTGATGCGCTGGCCGAATTGCGCATGAGCGGATTGCTTGGTCGTGACGGCGCGTTGAAATCCGAAATGGCCGGGACGACAAAACGTCTGCGAGAGGAATAACGTTCTTATACATACATGATCCGTGATTATGAGCCGCGCATTGCGATGACGCAGCATGATATTCGCGCCTTGCAAATGGCCAAGGCCGCGGTGCAAGCGGCGGCGCGGATTTTGATGAAGCAGTTGGGAGTCGACACTCTTTCCCGCGTGCTTCTGACCTCGGGCACAGGTCCGGCGATAGACCCACAGCGCGCCGGTGTGATCGGTCTCTTTCCGGATTGTGACGCTGAACATCTGGGGTTCATCGAAAACGCGGCCTTTGAGGGCGCGAAAGCGGCGCTCATCAGCCGCGCGGCGCGGGACGGGATTGCCACGCTCGCCAAGCGCATCAAAGTGGTCGAGACGGTGCTTGATCCCGATTTTGCAATGGAACAGATCGGCGCAACGGGTTTGCCCCATGCGCGGTTGGGTTTCCCCAAAATTGGTGCCGCTTTGGCCATTCCCGACAATGAGGACCGCGTGGCGGAGCGTCGCGGGGGGCGGCGTGGCCGCTCATAGCATCATCTAGAATTCATATAGTCGTTTTGCCGCCTGGCGCGCTAATCAGGGGCAGTCGTTTGAAGTGAGGTCCGCCATGGAAGCCGTTACTGAGGGAACACGAGAACGCCGCCGAGCGAGCCGTGCCGAGCGCGCGCCGAAGGCGCCCAAAGCGCCGCAGCCGCGTTTGCCTTTCAAGCCGGTTGAACTCGCAAGTCCCGAGCAGATCGAACGCATCCACCAAGAATCACTGCGCGTGCTCGAAGAAATCGGCATCGAAGTGCTGCATGATGGCGCGCGTGTGATCCTGAAAAAAGAAGGCGCAATTGTTGATGAAGCCACCCAACGCGTGCGCTTCCCGCGCGCGCTTGTTGAATCAAAAATTGGTCTTGCGCCGAAGAGCTTCATTCTTCATGCGCGCAATCCTGAAAACAATGTTGTAATCGGTGAGAATGCGGTGGCGTTCGGCTCCGTCGCAAGCGCGCCGAATGTTGCGGATCGCGAAGGCGGTCGTCGTCCGGGTAATCACAAGGATTATCAAAATCTGTTGCGCCTCGGCCAGACACTTGATGCTGTCCATTTCTGGGGCGGATATCCGGTTGAGCCGGCTGATATTCACGCATCGGTGCGCCATCTCGATGCGCTCTATGATATGTTGACGCTTTCCGACAAGCCGATCCATGCCTATTCGCTCGGTGCGGAACGCAATCTTGACGCGATTGAACTCGTGCGCATCGCACGCGGTGTAGATGATGCGACGCTTGATCGTGAACCGTCAGTCTTCACCATCATCAATTCCAATTCGCCGCTTCGTCTCGATATCCCGATGATGGAAGGCATCATCCGCATGGCAAAGCGCAATCAGCCGGTTGTGCTGACGCCGTTTACGCTTGCGGGTGCGATGGCACCTGTGACGATTGCCGGTGCGATTGTCGAACAAAATGCCGAAGCGTTGGCGGGTCTTGTCTTCACGCAGAGCGTCAATCCGGGTGCGCCTTTTGTTTATGGCGCGTTCACCTCGAATGTCGATATGAAATCCGGTGCGCCGGCGTTTGGCACGCCAGAGCAAATGAAATCGGCGATCATCGGTGGTCAGCTCGCGCGCCGTTACGGCGTGCCTTATCGCACATCAAACACTTGCGCGGCGAATACGATTGACGCCCAAGCGGCCTATGAAAGCGTGTTCTCGCTTTGGGGTGCGATTATGGGCGGCGGCAATCTCATCATGCACGCGGCGGGCTGGATGGAAGGCGGCTTGCATGCGGGCTTTGAGAAAATGGTGATTGATGCCGATCTTATCGGCATGATCTCAGAATTCTTGCGGCCTCTTTCGTTTAGCGATGATGATCTCGCTTTTGATGCGATGAAAGAAGTGGGCCCCGGCGGTCATTTCTTCGGCTGTGAACATACGCAATCGCGCTATCGCAACGCGTTTTTCTCGCCGATGATTTCGGATTGGCGCAATTATGAAACATGGCGCGAAGCGGGTTCGCCCACGGCTTATGATAAAGCCAACCGGCTTTACAAAGATCGTCTCGCCGCTTACACGCCGCCGCCGATTGATGACGCGATCCGTGCCGAGCTTGATGCGTTTGTGGCGAAGCGCAAGTCTGAAGGCGGCGCGCCGACGGATTTTTGATTATAAGCGCGACGGCGAGCCGGGCTTAATCGAAGACGAGGCAGCGGGTGCTTTCAACTTTGCCGTTGGTCCATCGGCAAGATGCGAGGCAAAGCGGTTGATAAGCCATGTGCGGAACAAAGCCACGGCTTCATCATTCAAATCTTCAGGATGCGTTGAAAGATAATAGCCGAAGCCGCCATCCACCGCGATGTCGAACGGACGCACAAGTGCACCGCTCTCAATTTCGTTTGTAAACAAAAGCGGATCGACCAGCGCTAAGCCTTCGCCTGAAAGCGCATATTGCACTACGAGCCGCGACGTATCGAAAACCAGACCACGATCGACATTAAGATCGGGGCGACCAATGCCACGCGCGACCAGATCCCATTGATAATGCCGCGAGCGGTTATCAAGTTTCATATGCAAGAGCACATTGTCTTCAATCAATTTTGCAGGATCAGTCTTGTCGGCTTTCGCCGCCACATCCGGATGGCAGAGAATGGTGAGCCGCTCCATCCATAACAGATCAAGCACCGTGTCGGTCACGGCCGGTTCGGTGAACACAACCGCCACATCGGCTTCCGAGCCGGCGCCATGGCTCATATCGCTTTCGATATCGAGCGTGACATTGGGATGTTCGGCGCGGAAATCTTTCAGGATCGGCACAGCCAACTGCTGCGCAAAAGTTGCAGGCAGCGAGACCTTCAAAGCACGGCGCGGCGAGCGGCCTTCTTTGATGATGTCAGAGAGCGCTTGATCAATGCGGTCAAAGCTTTTCGTGACAACCGGCAACAAATGCTGGCCCGCTTCAGTCAGGACGAGTTGCTGCGGACGACGCTCGAAGAGCGGGACACCGAGAAAATTCTCAAGCACAATCACATGACGGCTCACCGCGCTTTGCGCGACGGTGAGGCTGTTGGCAGCAGCCGTAAAACTCAAATGTTTGCCCGCGGCTTCAAAAGCGCGCAGGGCATTCAACGGCAACCACTTGCGATCCAAGTTCCTATCCCCCGGGTGGAGGCTCAGCCAATCCGTGTCTTGGCGAGTCTCTCTTCGTCGAGAGAATAGCCC
>CANGPA010000145.1 GCA_947455645.1 Hyphomicrobiales bacterium
AGATGTTTGGATCCCGTAACATCCCGATTGCGACGCATGATGATACGACTGAAGATGATGTCGTGCTGGGCCGCGAGGCAGGCGCCGTGATTTCTGAATTCCCAACGACTGTTGAAGCGGCAACGGCCGCCCACAAACATGGTCTTGCGACGATTTTAGGCGCGCCCAATGTTGTGCGGGGCGGGTCCCACTCTGGGGGCGTCTCCGCGTCTCATTTGGCTACCCTCGGACTTCTTGACGGCTTGTCTTCGGACTATGTTCCTTCAAGCCTCTTGCAGGCCGTGGTTAAACTCAATGCTGATTTTAAACTTCCCCTGTCCCAAACTATGGGAATGGTGACGTGGAAAATTGCCGATATGGTCGGGCTCAAAGATCGCGGTCGTTTGAAACCCGGTGCGCGCGCGGATATCTTACGATTCAAAGTGTTTGACGACGCGCCGATCGTGAGAACGGTCTGGTCACAGGGCGAAAGAGTGTTTTGATCATGACGGACGCTTCGCCGCGTTACGCCCTTTATTATGCGCCTGATGCGTCATCGGCATTATGGTCGTTCGGCTCGAAGTTGCTTGGATACGATGCGCTGAGCGGGCAGAGCCTTGATCATCCCGACTCTCTGGGCAACTTTCGTGAGCGTTGGTCCTCCCTTACAACGGAGCCAAGGAAATATGGTTTCCATGCGACGTTGAAAGCGCCTTTCTACCTCATTGATAGCCAAGATGAAAAGGCACTGCTGCGAGCGGTTGATAATTTTTCAAAAGTGACTCGTTGCTTCTCGCTTCCCGTGAAAGCAGCGAATATTGGTCCTTTTATCGCCTTAAAGCCGTCGTCATCAGCGGAAAAGATCAATGCGTTGGCATCGGAAATCGTCAATCATTTTGATCATTTCAGAAAGTCTTTAACCGCCGAGGACCGGGAGCGCCGTCTGCAGTCTCCCTTGACGGATCGCCAGATCGCTTATCTCGATCTTTATGGGTATCCTTATGTGCATGAGGAATTCCGGTTCCACATGACATTGACCAATTCGCTTCATATCGAAGATCGCGAACCGGTTTTAACTTGTCTTCGGTCTCTGTTCGAGGCGGAGGTTGGGAATACCGAGATCCTCATAAATCGGCTTTGTGTCTTTCGCCAAGAAAGCCCTCAGGAGCGGTTTCGGATCATTCATTCCGCAGACTTCGTATGAGCCTATGCTGTGCGGATAGCCTCGACCACGTCTTCAATGACGTCGTGCGGATCAGTTTCATTGACGATTTCGATGAGGCGCGCCGTTGTGACATGGATAGGCGCTTCGCGTTTCAAGCGGAGAAGAATATCATCCGCACTTTCGCGACCGCGTTTCGCAATGCGTTGCGCCAGAAGTTCAGGCCTGCACTTGACCGAAATGACCGTAACACGCGCGTCAAGCGATTCAGCATCGGCAATTACACTTCTCGAAACATTTATGATGGCGGTCGAACCATTCATAACGGGCGAAAGGCTTTCTTTGGTCAATCCATAGAAGAGACCATGGGCCCCCCAATGCAAAGAAAAATGCCCGGCGCATCGGGCGGTCTCAAAGTCTTCGGGCGTAAGTGTATCGTGGTCCTCCGCATCAATATGTGCAACTCGCGTGATAATACGGCGCGGAAAAATAAAGCGCCTATCATGAGCGAGCTGCGCACGCGCGAGGCCAATCAGCGTGTCCTTACCGCTACCCGAAGGCCCAACGACAAGAACGAGAGCCCCTTTTTGCGGGTTAGGATTTAGAGAGGTTTGTTCAATCATGGCACAAGAAAAACTGAGTGTAACACCCTTTATTCATCCGACAGCAAAAGTAGCACGCTCTACTCTCGGACGATACACAGAAGTCGGCGAACGCACTTATTTCGTGGAATCGACACTCGGCGATTACTCTTATGTCGTCAATGATAGCAATGTTATTTATACAACAATCGGAAAATTTTGTTCCATTGCCGCAATGACGCGCCTCAATCCTGGCAATCATCCCATGCATCGGGTGCCGCAGTCCCATTTCACTTATCGTTCAAGCGCCTATTTTGAGAATGAAGAAGATGATAGCGCTTTTTTTGAATGGCGTCGTGCTCATCCTGTTAATATCGGTCATGATGTCTGGATTGGCCATGGCGCGGTCATTCTTCCAGGAAGAACGATCGGTAATGGGGCTGTCATCGCAGCAGGCGCCGTCGTCACGAAAGACGTTGAACCCTATATGATTGTAGCGGGAACGCCTGCTAAACGCATCAAACAACGCTTCCCTGATAAGGTTATTGAAGCGTTAGACCTTCTTGCCTGGTGGGATTGGTCTCATGATCGGCTTCATGGTGCTCTGCAGGATTTTAGAGCGCTGAGCGCGCGTGAATTCATTGAAAAATATCAGAGTCGATAGGTAAAAAATCAATTTTGTTGTTTGAATAAAATAGATCGGGACGCTTTGTTAAGCGCCCCGATCTTGTAATCCCGTCAAATAATCACAGAAAGATGACAGAGCGGCTAAAGCGATCGCGACCATATGATTTATGGTCTTTCGGCTTTGCTTTTTCGGCCAAAATGCGGTGCGGTTTAACTCTTCCGGTCGAATTAATTTAGTAATTGATTTCAATAACATATACCTCTTTCTCTTGTTCGGCGCACCATCTTTAAATCCACAAATTGAATGGTGGTCGGTCGCCTTACCAGCGACTGTCGTGGCTGGTGTGGTCAGCGTCAAACTGAATGGCCTGACATGTAAGTATTTTTACGAACCGGTATCGTCCGACAATCAAATTCCTGTAAATTTTGAAAAATCACTGGATGGATCTATCATATTACGAGTCAGCTCCAACGGCTTATCGTTTTTATGATCTCGCTTTGCGGTTTATTCGGGCGAGCGGGGTCAGCAATATTTTAAATCATTTTAAGCCTGCTCAGGGCATCATATTTGCGCTTCATCGGGTCCGGCCTTTTACGAAAAAAGCCTATCAACCCAATCTCAGTTTGGAGATCACACCCGATTTTCTCGATGAAGCTATCGCCCATTTGAAACTACGAGGTCTCAAATTTGTTTCTCTCGATGAAGCGCTTATTCGGCTTTCAAATAGAGAAAGCGGCGATTTCGCAGTGATGACTTTCGATGATGGATATTACGACACGGTTGAATTTGCTCTTCCGGTTTTAGAAAAGCACAACATTCCCGCAACCATATATGTTGTTCCCGGTTATGCTGATCGGGATATATCCTTATGGTGGGTGATGCTTGAAGATGCGATCCGCATCTGTTCTTCGATCTCCTTTCATGATCCCAAGG
>CANGPA010000146.1 GCA_947455645.1 Hyphomicrobiales bacterium
CTCACTTTGCTCTTCTCACTCGTGCAAGCTGTTGCGGCGGCGGAAGCGAAAGCGTTTCTCATCTCGCCTTTCGTCGGTCGTATTCTCGATTGGTATGTGAAAACAGGCGGCGGACCTTACACCGCAGAAACAGATCCCGGCGTGCTCTCGGTGCGTCGTATTTATGCGTATTACAAACGCCAAGGTCACGATACGATTGTGATGGGCGCGAGCTTCCGCAACACTGGCGAGATCGAAGCGCTGGCTGGCTGCGACCGTCTGACGATTGCCCCCGCTTTACTTGATCAATTGTCGAAAGATGAGGGCGCGCTTCAACGTACACTTGAACCAAAATCCGCAGCCCTTCAGGGCGAAGAAAAACTCACCCTCGATGAAGCCCGCTTCCGCTATCTCTTAAACGAAGACGCGATGGCGACCGAGAAGCTTGCCGAAGGCATCCGCGCCTTCGCGAAGGATCTCGGTACGTTGAAAGCGATGATAGCAAAGAAGCTTGACGCCTAATTACTCGATCATTGCGAGGAGGCTCGCGGGACCAACGCTACAAACCTGCAGTTGCCCAATGAAAGTCCAGCAATAAAGCTGCTGGACTTTTTTTGAAAGTATATTACCTCACGTAATACAATTTTATTGGATCTGTAAAATGAAAAATTATTTTTCATAGGTCTGACAGCGTTCTCGATCACAGCCTGCGTTTCTGTGCGGCAAGAAGATCGAAATGCGTGGATTGGGCAACCGGTTTCAAAACTTGATCTTCATCCGGTATTTCTAACAATGCCAGTTGTTAGAACGATAACCTCGGATGGAACAGAAATCAGAAACTATATTAACGGACAAAATATCGGCTATTGTAGCAATTCCGGATCCGTCTACACCGGCATAATATCTTATGCTAGCTATAATAGCTTCACATCGTGTGTTTCTAAATTTGCTGCGTGTAACAACATTTTCTATGTAAAAAAGGGCGTTGTGAAGCAATACACTCCAATAGGAACAGGTGGAGCGTCTTGTTATACAAACGACACGGCTAAACCTGACTTCAATGGATCAACAAATATTTTCTAACCCTCAACGTTCAACAGTTTAACTACGGCGAGATGGCCCAATCTTTGGGGCGCAGCGCCGCGTCGCGGATTTTCGTCAATGTTGTTGCAGGCGTAATCGCTTCCGGATCAAGGAAGCAATGAATAATCGACGGCTTGCCGGATGAAACAGCGCGCTCGAATACGGGCGCGAACTCTTCTGTTTTTCGCACTGTTTCACCATGTCCGCCAAAAGCGCGGGCATAGGCTGCGAAATCCGGATTCTTCAATTGCGTTGCAGAGACACGGCCCGGATATTCGCGCTCCTGATGCATGCGGATTGTGCCATAGATTCCGTTATCAACAACAATAACGATGATCGGCAAATCATATTGCACGGCGGTTGCAAATTCCTGACCATTCATCAGGAAACAACCATCACCGGCGAACGCAATCACCATGCGGTTTGGAAAAGCACGCTTAGCACCTACTGCTGCCGGAACACCAAAACCCATTGAACCGGAATTCGGCGCAACTTGAGTGCCGTAATTTCTAAAACGCAAGAAACGGCCAGGCCAGATCGCATAATTGCCCGCGCCATTTGTAATCACCGTGTCATGCGGAATGCGATCGCGTAACCACCGCACCGCTTCGCCGATTTGGAATTCGCCCGGTACAATTGGAATTGTATCCGTCCAAGAAAGAAAATCTTCACGCGCGGCTTTGCGTGCATCAGCCCATGCAATCGTCTGCGGCGGTTGCAGCGTTTCAATCGAAGCTGCAAAGGCGCGCGGGCTTGCATGAATTCCCAGTGTGGGATGATAGACGCGGCCCAATTCTTCAGCGTCTGCATGCACGTGAACAAGCTTCTGCTTCGGCACGGGAATATCAAACAGCGTATAAGACTGCGACGGCATCTCGGCCATGCGACCGCCGATGAGCAACACAAGATCAGCGCCTTCAATGCGTGATTTCAATTTCGGATTGGGGCCAATGCCGATCTCGCCCGCATAATTTGGATGATCACCATCAAACAACATTGTGCGGCGGAAGGATGTTGCGACCGGCAGATCAAAGCGCTCGGCAAAGCGAATGATTGATGCGCGTGCCTTCTCGCTCCAGCCGCTGCCGCCTAAAATCGCGATGGGGCGCTTTGCCGCCCAAAGCAATTTTTGCAGTTCGGCCATTTGTGTGAGGCCAGGCCATGTCTCAACGGGCTCAACACGCGGGCCCACCGCAACTTGCGCCGTTGCCACAAGCATATCTTCAGGCAATGCAATCACGACGGGACCGGGGCGGCCCTGCATCGCGACGTGAAAGGCACGTGAAATAATTTCGGGCACGCGCGCAGGATCTGTGATTTCTGTCACCCATTTCGCAGTTGAACCGAAATAGGCTTTGTAATCCATTTCTTGGAACGCGCCGCGCTCCTTCATGCCGGTTTCAATTTGGCCTACAAACAGAATGAGCGGCACGGAATCATGTTCAGCAATATGAATCCCAGCCGAAGCATTTGTTGCGCCAGGGCCGCGTGTGACCATGGCAATGCCCGGGCGACCTGTGAGACGCGCAGCCGCGTCCGCCATCATCACTGCGCCGCCTTCCTGACGGCAGACCGTGACATTGATCGACACATCATGCAGCGCGTCGAGCACTGCGAGATAGCTTTCACCCGGCACGCAGAATACATGCTCGACGCCTTGCGCCTGCAAGCAATCGACAATCAATTGGCCGCCTGTGCGTTCGGGAAACGTTGTCATGCCATGATCTCCTATCCACCCCAGGCTTTATCATTGAGAACAGCATCCGTATCCGCACCCAAACGCGGTGACGGACGCGCAGCCACCATCGGTTCACCGTTGATCACAATCGGCGTGCGCACGCTCGGAACATGTCCCAACAAGGCATCCGCAGTCTCGAGATCAACTTTCATGCCGCGCGCTTTGACCTGTTGATCGGCAAAGACATCGGCAACCGTATTGATCGGGCCTGCAGGCACGCCAGCCTTTTCAAGCCTTGCCAAAAGATCATCACGCGTGAACCGCGGCAAGCGCTCGGTAAGTGTTGCACACAATGCCGTGCGATGTTTCACGCGCAAAGGATTGGTGGCGTAATCGGGATGAGACGAAAGATCATCCGCGCCAATCACATCGCAGAATTTTTTAAATTGCCCATCATTGCCAACCGCAATCACAACATGCCCATCGGCCACGGGGAAGACTTGATAAGGCACAATATTCGGATGCGCATTGCCCAAGCGGC
>CANGPA010000147.1 GCA_947455645.1 Hyphomicrobiales bacterium
CGCAATCATTTGCCCGCTGGCTGCAACTGGGCGGGCTTTGCGATTGGCCGCAACCAGATGGCCTTTGTAGCGCAGTCCGTCATTCTCGGCGGCAATGTACGCGTAGGATTGGAAGACAATATCTGGCTCGACAAGGGCGTGCCCGCTTCAAATGAATCACTTGTCATGCGCGCGAAAGAAATCATCAACCGGATGGGCGCGCGTACGCTCTCGCCAGAAGAAGCGCGTCAGAAACTCAAACTCACAAAACAAAAATGAGTGACATAAAACGCGTGACAGCGCCTTATGAAGGCATCCCCTTCAAAGGCTGGGATGAGACGGCGCCGATTCCGGCGCCGTTGAAACTCCATCGCTGCATCGTGAAACCCGAATGGACCGATTATAACGGCCATATGAGCGAGAGCATTTATTTGCTCGTGATGGGCGATCATTCGGACGCGTTTTTTAGATTTTTCGGAATTGATGAAGCCTACCGCTCGACCGGCTTCTCGCTCTACACAATCGAAACGCGCATTCATAATTATCGCGAATGTTCGGAAGGCGACGAGATTGAATTCTCATTGACACTTCTCGATCTTGATCAAAAGCGGCTGCATATTTTCCACGAAATGCACAATGCCAAGACCGGCGATTTACTTGCAACGGGCGAGCAGCTTTTGATGCATGTCGATATGAATGCCGGAAAAAGCGCGGTGTTGCCGGATGATCTCTATCATCGATTGAGTCAGATTTTGAAAGCCCATGCCGGATTGCCGAAGCCGAAAACGGTTGGCACAGTGTTGGGCATTAGACGCTAAAGCATGCGGCGAAAAAGTGGGTGCCGGTTTTTCGATAAACCGCATGCGACAAAGAAGGGGTCATCATGAGCGGATTTCCGATTTCCGAAGAGCAGCAGATGCTGGTCGACACTGTGAGAAGCTTTGTCGAAAATGAGCTTTATCCGCATGAGGATATGGTTGAAGAGCTCGATGATGTACCGGAGCATCTCGCGCAAGAAATTCAGAGGAAATCGATTGAGCTCGGCCTTTATGCCGCCAATATGCCGGAACAATATGGCGGCGGCGGTTTAGATAATCTCTCACTCACTTTGCTTGAGCGTGAATTGGGACGTGCGTCTTATGGTTTGCAAATGTGCGTCGCGCGCCCCTCGAATATCTTACAAGGCTGCAAAGGCGAGCAGATCGAACGCTATCTGATCCCCGTGATCAAAGGCGAGCGTCATGATTGCTTGGCGATGACGGAACCGGGTGCAGGCTCTGATGTGCGCTCGATGAAAACGCGCGCTGAGAAAAAAGGTGACACCTACGTTATCAATGGTTCGAAACATTTTATCAGCCATGCGGATAAATCCGATTTCGTCGTGCTGATGGCCGCGACCGGCTATGATGAAACACCAAAGGGCAAGAAGGCGAAGATCACAGCGTTTCTTGTTGATATGGGCACACCCGGTTTCACCATGCGGCGCGGGCCAAAATGTGTGTCGCATAAGGGTTACCATCAATGCGAAATGTTTTTCGATGATTGCGTGATCCCTGCAAGCCAAGTGCTCGGCGAAGAACACAAAGGCTTTGAGCTTATGGGTGAATGGTTGGGCGCTACGCGCTTGACCGTTGCGGCCACAAGTGTGGGACGCGCAAGACGCGTGCTCGATTCAGCACTAGATTGGGCGTCACAGCGCAAGCAATTCGGCGAAGTGATTGGCAAATTCCAAGGCGTATCCTTTCAGCTCGCCGATATGCTCACTGAAATCGAAGCGTCTGATTTGTTGACGCTGGCCGCAGCCGATAAGCTCGACAAGGGCACAGCGACAGACACGGATTTCGCGATGGCAAAATTGTTTGCCTCCGAAACACTCGCGCGTGTAACCGATAAAGCGATCCAGATTTATGGCGGCATGGGCTTGATGTCCTCGTTGCCGATTGAACGCTGGTGGCGTGATGCACGCGTCGAGCGCATCTGGGATGGCACGAGTGAAATCCAACGTCACATTATTTCACGCGCGCTGCTTCGCCCGCGCGGCGCATAAGGATCAATCATGACCGCTTATATCGCCCTTAAAGCTCGTATTGATCGCGGCGATATCATCGTCCTTGATGGCGCAACAGGAACGGAATTGCAGCGGCGCGGCGCGCCGATGGATCCGGCCGCATGGTGCGGTCCCGCCACGCTGGAGAATGATCATATCCTGACGGCGATCCATCATGATTACATCGAAGCGGGTTCGGATGTTGTCACTGCCAACACATTCGCCGCCTCAAAGATCATGCTCAAAGCCGCGGGCCTTGCGGACCGCTCGGATGAAATTGTTGCCCGTGCGGTGGAAGCGGCGTTGAAGGCGCGTGACTTAGCGGGCAAAGCACAGGTCGTTGTGGCGGGCTCGTTGTCTCACATGGTGCCGGTTGCCGAAGGTACCGCAAAGGTTGATCCATCAAAAATTCCCTCAGAAGCAGAAATCTCCGACGCGTTTCATTCATTGGCCCATACAGCCAAGCGCTCAGGCGCCGAACTCATTCTGCTTGAAATGATGTATGAACCAAAGCGCACGAAGCTGGCGGTGGAGGCAGCCCTCTCAACAGGCCTTCCGGTTTGGTTTGGCATGAGCGCGCGGCGCGGCAGCGATGGGCTAGTGAAAGCCTTCCATCATCTTGAAGACCTGCCGATTGCCGAAATTATCAAACTCATCCCGCCGCAAGGCATTGACGCAGTCGGCGTGATGCATACGGGCGCGGAAGTGATCAGCGACACGCTGGTCAAGATTAAAAAACATTACAAAGGCACACTCAGCGCCTATCCGGATTCCGGTTACTTCGAAATGCCGGATTGGAAATTTGTCGATATTATTCCGCCTGATCGCTATGGCGCATTTGTGCGGCAATGGTTGAGCGAAGGCGTGCAAATGATCGGCGGGTGCTGCGGTTTGGGCCTTGATCACATCCGCGAAGCCAAACGCGCAGCGGATGCATTTAGGACAGAGCGGTAAAGAATTTTATTTGGCGAAGGCGCTCACGACATCGACCACTTTTTGGTCGATGCCAAGAAACCCATGATGGGATTGCGCCTCGCAGGGATCACCACCGTCCTCACCACCGTCGAGCCAAACGAGTTTCGCCTTATTACCCACCCATTTCATGAACGGATCGACGCCTTCGGGCTTCGTGACAAAGCAATGATCCTGGCGATGATGTACGATCAACATCGGCGGCAATAAAGCGGGATCTTTGACAATCGTCATCACATTGTTTTTTGCACCCGACTCCAAACTTAAAAAGCCAGAC
>CANGPA010000148.1 GCA_947455645.1 Hyphomicrobiales bacterium
ATCTTTCTCGCTGTGATCACAGGCCTTCAAGCGATTGTGAATCATTTTGGCATTCGGCTTACGGCCAAACTGACCGACTTGTCGGGCTATCTAATTTTCGCAACGGCGCTTGCCCTCACAATTGGCTGTCTGATTTCGGCGCCGCATTTGGAGTTCTCGCGGCTTTGGACATTCACCAATTACTCGGGTCAGCCGGCCGATGCATCGGTCTGGCCGCAATCAGAGTCATTGTTACGCGTATTCCTGTTGGGACTCTTGCTGCCGATCTACACGATCACAGGCTATGACGCGTCTGCTCATACATCAGAAGAAACCAAGCGTGCGGCGCATGCCGTTCCGCGGGGTATCATGTCTTCGATCATCTGGTCATCACTTGCTGGCTGGATCATGCTTTGCTCATTTGTTCTTATGCTGCCAAGCATGGACGAAGCCGCACAACAGGGCTGGAACGTCTTCTTTTGGGGTGTAAACACTCAAATGAATCCGACCTTCGCCACCATAATCTTTATTGCGATCTTCTTGTCGCAGTGGCTTTGCGGTCTTGCAACGGTGACATCTGCGTCGCGTATGATCTTCGCTTTCTCGCGCGATGGTGGTCTGCCCGGTTCATCGGCGCTTGCTTCGGTCAGCAAGGCGCATCGGACGCCGGTTGCTGCAATCTGGACCGCGTCGATTCTCGCGGTTTTGTTTGTGGCTGTGACCTCGGCACCGGGTGTTTCGATTGGCGGCGCATCGGCCTACACGGTCGTGGTGTCGTGCACCGTGATCTTCCTGTTCCTGTCCTTCACTGTTCCGATTGCGCTTGGGCTCTTTGCCCACGGCACGGCGAAATGGAACAAGATGGGTCCTTGGGATTTGGGTGCGGGCTTGTTCAAATTGACAGCCGTCCTCTCTATCCTCGGTATGGCCTTGATCTTCTATCTCGGCGTTCAGCCGCCAAACGATATGGCGTTGACCATCACGGTTGGCTTCCTCGTGCTCACGGCGATCATCTGGTTTGTCTTTGAAAACAAGCGTTTCAAGGGCCCGCCAATTGGGGACGTAATTGCCAAGCGTCAGGCGGAGATTGCCGCCGCCGAAGCGGCGATTGGCGAGAAGTAATTTATACAGAAACAAAAAGAGCGGCGGGGGCCTGCCTCCCGCCGCTTTTCATTTGGGTTGTCGCTTTATCAGGGGCGGCGAATATGCCGATATTGCTGCAGGAATGTTGCTCTTAACCCGCGTGCGCCATGACGCGTGAAATAGCTCTGCCATTCTGTGAGCTCATCAATAGTCAGGCGATAACGCTGAGCCGCTTCTTCCAGGCTAATCAGCCCGGCTTGAATGGCTTCGATCAATTTGGCCTTCCGGCTCATGACCCAACGGGTCTCGTGGCTCGGCGGCAAATCGGCAAGCGAAAGATCCGCCGTGGCGGTCTGGGATAATGCAGGCATGATACGCAACCTGGAACAAACTGATACGCAACTACATGGGCGACCCAGCCAACAAAACCGAATCACCTGACCACTTTTTACCACAGGACTTTAAAAATTTATCGTCGATTGGCGCAAAAGCGCTTGCCGCCGCCGTTTTCTGGCTTGCCAAGGTGCAGGCCGGGGGCTTTCATGACGGCGACCCTTCCGACGCGGAACAGTCCTCAAAGCCTTTAGTCCGGAGCTATTATGTCGTCTTCACCTGTTCTTAAAAATGCTGCCGATGCCCTTGCCTATATCCGCAAACGGGATGTGCCTTATGTTCGCCTGGGCGTGTTCGATATTGATGGCATCTTTCGCGGAAAATATGTGAATCGCGACAAGTTTGAGAGCGCGGTCGAAAAAGGCTTGGGCTTTTGCGATGTTGTCGTCGGTTGGGACTCGAACGACCAACTTTATGACAATGTAAATGTCACCGGCTGGCACACAGGCTATCCCGATGCCGAAGTGCGCATGGTGCCGGACACGATGCGTCTTATTCCTTTCGAAGATGATCTGCCGCTGTTTCTGTGCGAATTTACAGGCAAGTGGGAAGATGTTTGCCCGCGTGGTACTTTGCGCCGCGTTTTGAAGCGCGCAGCTGATCATGGCTTTCGCGTCAATGCGGCTGCTGAGTTTGAATTTTTCCTGTTTGAGGAAACGCCGCATTCGGTGCGGGAGAAGAATTATAAAAATCTCAAAAACATCACACCGGGATTTTTTGGCTATTCGATGTTGCGCTCATCAGTTCATGCCGATTTCTACCGCGACCTTCTCGATCTTGGGCGCAAGATGAATTTTGAAGTTGAAGGCCTCCATACGGAAACAGGCCCTGGCGTTCTTGAAGCCGCAATCAAAGTTGATGAAGCTTTGAATGCAGCCGATAAGGCAGCGCTCTTTAAAACCTACACCAAAGTACTTGCACAGAAGCGCGGTTGGATGGCGTCCTTCATGGCGAAGAGCTCGCATGAATGGCCGGGACAATCGGGCCATCTGCATCTCTCCCTTGCGGACAAGAAAACTGGCCGCGGCCTTTTCTTTGATGCCAAGAAAAAACATAAAATGTCTGACACGATGCGCTGGTTCGTGGGTGGTCAACAGGCCTTGATGCCTGAACTTTTGGCGATGGTCGCGTCGACAGTGAATTCCTATTCGCGGCTTATTCCCGGTTTCTGGGCGCCCACTGATTCCGCATGGGCGGTTGATAATCGCACGACGGCTTTGCGCGTGATTGAAGGTTCAGAAAAATCGCAACGCGTTGAATATCGCGTCGCGGCGGCTGACATTAATCCTTATCTTGCACTTGCCGCAGCCATTGGTTCGGGGCTCTGGGGTATCGAGAACAAAATAGAACCTGGTGATCCGCAAACCGGTAATGCCTACGAAGCAAAGCTGCCAAAAAACCGCGCGCTACCTCGTACGCTTTGGGAGGCGGCGCAAAAGCTCAAAGCCTCGAAAGCCGCGCGTGATCTTTTTGGCGATGTGTTCGTTGATCACTATGCGGCCACGCGCGAATGGGAAGAGCGCGAATTCCGTCGCGCGATTACCGATTGGGAGATGCAGCGCTATTTTGAGATCATCTGAGCTGCCTTTTTCCGCGTATAAACGAAGCAATCCCGTTCATCATCTAACGTGATCAGGATTGTTTTGTTTTAAGGCGTCTCATAATCAAGTTTTCTGAAAGATTAAGTCATTAACACCGAGAACATCATGACCGACATTGTTTGCATTTCCCCTATCGATGGCCGCGAAGTGGCGCGGCGCCCGAGCGCGTCGCAAGCCGAAATTGAGCGCGTGTTGAAAGACG
>CANGPA010000149.1 GCA_947455645.1 Hyphomicrobiales bacterium
AATTCGATTCAATTCCGACATCCGAACTCGTTATGAGGCTCCATAAAAGAAACGAGTATTATATATCAAGCCACCACCCTCTTAGGGAAACGCTCATTCAACAAATGGGGCAGACTGAGCAACAACGCAGGGACTTTCTGAGTTCATTCTATAAGCGCGCTCAGGAGCGTCCCAGCAAGCCATGGAAGCCAAAGGAAGTGGAATTGGAAGTGGAGATACTCTAGTTGGTTGTAGTTATGGGATGAGACGCGTCACGCGGAACAAGGCTTATAAATTTCAGACACACTACGCGTACGCGTGCGCGACCACTTTTAGGAACGATTTTTAGCGCCTATCAAACAAATGATTGATGAGGATAAATAGTAGAATATTTACTTAGCAAGCATTACATTCGTCTGACTATCAAAACGAAGCGCTTCAACCCTATGGGGGCAGGTCAACTTCTTGTGGTAGTTAGAACAACAGCCAAGACGCGATTGAACCTATACTATTTTGAGTGAGATTTTGATGTATGAATATTTTTTAATTCTGCTCCGAGCCATGTTTTACCTAGGTATGGCTATCGGACCGTGGGCATTGCTTGGGTATGTTATTTATTCGTTCATAGTAGATTGATAATTCCCGATCTTTCACGGGACGCATTTGTAGTAGTTAAGTGGCCATTTTTATTCTCGGTACGTGCTCGCGACCGCTTTTAGGAAAGATAAGCAATTTTCGTAGTTCGGATTCTTGGTCTCCTTGATCTCCTTGAGCAACTTTCTGCCTCTATGGATAGTTGAAGCGGAGCGAGAAGCCCAAGGAGACCAAAAAATCCAAGGTGGCCAACCTGCACACCTTGTCATTCATTGTTATCTTCTGAAGGTTCATGAGGCGCTTCGGCGTTAGCCATTTCTGGAAAACGCCAATACCAACGACCGTCTGATTGCTTGGAACTGACAACGCCAATCTCTAACTTGGCCCTCTTGAGGGAAGAAAATGAGATGTTCGCTTCGGAACCAAATTTTTCAACATCTTTGACCCATTTGGGTTCTATCTTCAGTAGCCGTCGCAAAAATTTCTTTGCCTTATCGATTTCCTTTTCGGTCGCAACCGTGGTCCTTTCATATTCAAACACCAACCATTCAGGATCTCCGATCAGCTTCTTACGCCAACTCACAATCGATACTTCAATATCATGATGTTTCGCCAAAACGTGCGGAAGCAACTCGTATTCGTAGCCTCCACCACGGGGCCCTATATTTGACTTTGAACGAATAAACGCGCTGATCGACGACTCTTTATTCAACAGCGAGAAACTTCCCTGATCTTCCGCCTGCTCGTCCGGAACGGCTTTCCTAATCGTGATAAAAACCAAACGCGCTACAGCACCGAACGCCAACGAACCTGTGACGCGCTCCAATGTGCTCTGTCCTTTGGTCCCTTTGGAAAGATGGGTAATACCGACCACGGCGGCATTGATTGATGCAGCAAGATCGACAACTGGTTGAAGCCCCTTACGTGTTTCAGCATTCTTATGGCTGTCGCCGCCGACAGCAGACACAATCGGATCGACAATGATCAAGCTTGCACCGCCCACACGCTTGATTGTCTTTTCGAGGGCAGGCATGTCCGTCGCAGGATCAAATGGCCTCGTTGTGCGCTTATCTTTTATAACATCAACGAAGAATACACGCTCAGTATTTGCACCAGCTGCAATCAACCGTGGCAAGAGGGTATCAGCGACGCCGTCTTCGCCGGACCAAATTACAACATTTCCGACGTCCGCTACGGTTCCATCTGGCCAAGCACCGCCGGTAGAAACGGTCGCTGCAAAATTGACAGCAATTGACGTTTTTCCTGTTCCAGCGGATCCAGCGATGATTTGAAGCTTTCCCCGAGCAATGTATCCTTTCCACATCCAAGAAATCGGCTCAGGTGAAATCTCATTTCCACGGATCAGCTGCACCCCCTCAAACGTATAGTTATGGTTTTGACCTTCGGTTTCCTTCTCTTCATCGTCCTCTCGAAGTTCCTCATTCGGCTCAAACGTGACCGGCTGCTCCCAACCCGCCTGCTGCGCGTAATAGATCAGCGTGCCAAGTGTGACTGGGTTTGCCGACTTGCCGAACGAATGCCAGCGTTTGAACAAATTGTCCGCGCCGGGATATTTTGTGCCTTTTCCTGACCAACCATCCCATACGGGAAAACCTGTTCCTCCAGTCGCATGGTGAATAGCCATGCCGCAACGCACCCAGATCTCATGTTCGACGTCGGGATTGATATAGGACAACATGTCTTCAAGATCCGCGTGGGACACGTCGACCGTTGACCCGCCAATATCGGCGCGGTGCCGCTCTGGCTTGCGTAGCGCGTCTAACAAAGCCGTAGAGGCTGGCTCGATGTCCTCTGGGCCGCCATGAAGCACTTTGTACCGATTGCCAGATGCGTGGAGCGATTCCGGCCCGACCACAAAGCCTGACGACTTGAAGTCGATGCCTTGATATTGCGGCAGATGCGTGATGAGTGCGAGGCCTTCCGGAATGCTGAAGTAAAGATGCTTCGACCCGCCACCTGATCCGGTCTCGACGATCAAACCCGCGGCCATAATGTCAGAGAAATCTTCAACCAAACGGGCATATGATTCGATCCCGCCATTGCGTGCGTCGACGTCGATCACAAGAAGCTTGTGGACAAGCACGCCGTAGCCGGTGGCGAAGTTGCCAAGCTCCTCCTGCACCTCGAGCTGGTCTTCCGACCATTCAGGCGTGTATGTCCAATTAGCGGTAAGGGGGTGCTTACCTCCGGCCTTGCAGTCTTTATGACCACAGCCGCATGAGCCGTCGCGACGGACTGGATGAAGTCCAAAAACGCGATGACCGGCCTCCCAGAAGGCGCGATAGGATGTTTTCAGTTTTGACATTTTCGTCTCCGTTGAATTGGAGACCACCTAGAAATGTGACGCTATTGCTGCTATCGATAAGATGTGAATGATACGATGCAGAAACAGGCAGCCACGATCTGGCGGCCTGTTTTTATTTTTGGATGCCTTGATGTAAAAGCCTTTCAGCTTCGCTCGCAGGGATAATTCGGCGCCCACAAAGTATGACCGATCGGATCCCTCCGCTTTTGATCAACCCATAAAGCGACGTTCGACCGATCGGTACGACCTGTAGAAATTGATCGACGGTAAAACCCGCTTGGGTAATACGAGCGATTTTTTTATTACTCATATGAATGCCTCTGTTTTCATACGAACGAGGCCACCCATTTA
>CANGPA010000150.1 GCA_947455645.1 Hyphomicrobiales bacterium
GCAGACAGAGCCGTGTTTCCAATAGTCATCGCGGCGTTGATGCTCCATCCAAAGTACTGGCCAATTCGGCATGGCTTTAACGCGCTCAATCCAATCCTTTCGCCAGCGTGCGCCAACAATAGCGGGATCGAGCGGACGCGCCTGATAGGCATGCATGATCGCGCCCCACCAGAAATTATCATTCAACAAACAGCCGCCCATATAATGAATATCATCGCTGTAACGATCATCGGTTGAGCAGACGGAAAGCACCGCTTTCAATGCAGGCGGACGACGCATCGCCACTTGCAGACAGTTAAAGCCACCCCAGCTTTTACCCATCATACCAACATTACCCGAGCACCATTTTTGTGCGGCAATCCACGCGATCACTTCAATCGCGTCATCTTGTTCTTGCTTGATATATTCGTCTTCCATCAAGCCGTCTGATTCACCCGAACCGCGCTGGTCAACGCGGATAGCGGCTGTGCCATGACGCGCGAAATAGCCGTGCATCGGCTCATCACGCCCGCGTGTACCATCGGTTTTGCGATAGGGAATATATTCAAGCACGCAGGGCACAGGATGATCTTCTGCATCAACCGGCAACCACAAACGCGCAGCTAATCGTGTACCGTCGGAGAGCGGAATAAAAATATTCTCGATGACACGCACGCCGTCTTTCACCACTTCCGCTTTGAATTTTACGTCTCGCGCCGAATTCAAAGGAAAAGCACTGCGTTTTTGTTTCTTACTCATTTACGATCTCCGAAGGGGCTCGACTTCTTTCAAGAGCCAATCACGAAAGCGCTGGATCGCCAACTCATCGGCACGGTCTTGCCGCGCGACGAGATACCAGCGCGCGGGTTGCGGCACCGAATGACGAATCGGCGAGACGAGACGACCCGAGGCGAGATCGGGCTCGGCCAGAAAATCAGGAGCCAGCGCGATGCCCTGCCCGTCACACGCGGCTTCAAGCGCCAATAGATAAGAATCAAACCGGATGCTGGCTGCTTCCCCTAGGCCCGAGCGGCCGCCGGGCCCGAGCCACGCGTCCCAATCGCCTGCCGCCGTGTAGAGTTCGAGCAAAGTGAAGCGGGCCACATCACGCGGATTTGTGAATGGGGCCTCATTTTTCAACAGAATTGGTGAGCAAACCGCGACCAACCGCGACTCAAAGAGGGGGGTGTAGGTAAAGCCCGGGCGGTTGGAATCGACCGTGCACACCATACCGATATCGGCATTGCGCGGGTCGAATTCCCAATCCATCTGGCTCGTATTGAAACGGACATGGAGGTCCGGGCAGGATTTCTGCAGCGTATGAACCCGCGGCATCAGCCACCGGGCCGCGACAGTCACATAAACCTGAACAGTCAATTCCTGCTGGGCGGGCCGCGAAACGAGCCGCGTTCCGGTCTCAATCCGTTCAAAAGCCTCGCGCAAATAGGGAAAATAGAGCCGTCCCGCCTCGGTAAGCTCCACCCGCCGCCCCGTTCTCCGGAAAAGATCTTTCCCCAAATGCGCTTCGAGATGCGCGATTTGATGGCTCACCGCCGATTGCGTGATGCTCAACTCATCCGCTGCCAGCCGAAAGCTCTCATGCCGCGCCGCGGCTTCAAACGCCCTGAGCGCCGTGAGCGAGGGCAAAGGACCCTGGCGGAGGGCGGGACCGGAGGGAAGGGTAAAATCAGTCATATGTTGAATGAAATTCATCTTATGATGAAAATCAATCTCTTGACGCTTTAGTGCCTCCAAGGCTCTGTTCTTTCAACAGGAAATCCTGAATGAACGGGGAGGCGACAATGAGTGTGGACGCAACTGACGCAGCAGGCCGCGATAGTGGTCGCCGTGGGGGCCGCGATGCCCGCCGCCAAGCCCGCGCCTCGAAACTCTCCGATGCAGATCGGCCGATTTGGCCCGGACTTCCCGGCGGCAAATATCAAGTGCTCTCGCCAGACGATATGCAGAAGATCCATCACAAGATTCTCGATGTTTTGGAGCAGATCGGTTTTGCGGACGCGATCCCCTCAACCATCGACTACATGACCAAAGCCGGCGCCTATATCGACAAGAATGATGGCCGCATGAAATTTCCGCGCGCGCTTGTTGAAGACACGATTGCGAAAGCCGCACGTCGCTTCCCGCTCTACGCGCAAGACCCGCGCTATGACATGGATCCATGGGGCAAGAATGTGTATTACGGCACCGCCGGTGCGGCCGTGAATGTCGTCGAGCCGTTGACGGGCGACTATCGTGAATCGACCGTGGTCGATCTTTATGATTGCGCGCGCATCGTTGATCATTGCGATAATATTCACTTCTTCCAGCGCACCAATGTGTGCCGCGAATTGCCAAGCCCGCGTGAACTCGACATCAATACAGCTTATGCAAGTGTTGTCGGCACAACGAAACATGTCGGCACCGGCATGACACATCCCGATCACGTAACCGAAGTGCTCGAGATGCTGCATATGATTGCAGGGGGCGAAGACAAATGGCGCGAGCGTCCTTTCGTGTCGCAATCCAATTGCTTTGTCGTGCCGCCTTTGAAATTTGCTGAAGACGCGTGCAAGTGCTTGGAAGTTGCCGTTCTAGGCGGCATGCCCGTGCTCTTACTCTCCGCAGGACAAGCCGGTGCGACGGCTCCAGCATCTCTCGCCGGCACTGTGGTGCAAGCGGTTGCTGAATGTCTTGTCGGCCTCATTTATGTGAACGCAATCAAGCCCGGTGCGCCTTATATTTTCGGCACATGGCCCTTCGTTTCTGATTTGCGCACAGGCGCGATGTCGGGCGGTTCACCAGAACAAGCGCTTCTGTCTTCAGCCTGCGGCCAGATGGCGAATTTCTATGATCTCAATGGCGGCACGGGTGCCGGCATGTGCGACTCAAAAGTGATAGATTTCCAAGCCGGTTATGAAAAGGCCTACAACCTCACACTCGTGGGCAATGCGGGCACGAATTTGATTTATGAAGCGGCCGGTATGCACGCTTCTCTGCTCGGCATTTGCAAAGAAACGCTTGTGGCCGACAATGACATTATCGCCGCCGCACAACGTACAATGCGCGGTATTGATACGTCGGACGATGCGTTGAATATCGACACGATCCGCAATGTTTGCATCGGCGGGCCTGGCCATTATTTGGGATCGGATCAAACGCTGCATCTCATGCAACGCGATTATGTTTATCCCTCAGTCGGCGACCGCTGGTCACCGAATGAATGGAACGAACGCGGCCGGCCGACTTATGTTGATCGCGCGGTAAAAAAGAC
>CANGPA010000151.1 GCA_947455645.1 Hyphomicrobiales bacterium
ATCAGCGCGTGCGATATCAATTTTGATGAGTGTGCCGCCCTGTTCAACATGGCGTTTCATCACATCGGCTTGCGTTTCAATCGTCACGGCATTCACAACAAGCCGACCGCCTGTTTTGAGCGCTGCGAGTGCGGTATCGATCACACGCGGATCAGTGCCCCCGCCGCCGATGAAAATCGCATCCGGCTGCGGCAGGTCTTTCAACGCATCGGGCGCTTCATCTTCAATCACCAACAACTCAGGCAAGCCGAATGAAAGCGCATTGCGTGTGATGCGCTGTGCGCGATCTGGTCTCACTTCGATGGCAATGGCGCGATTAGCGGGATGGCACAGCATCCATTCAATCGAAACCGATCCGGAACCGGCGCCAATATCCCACAACAACGCGCCTTGATGCGGTTGCAAAGAGGAGAGGGTGATCGCGCGCACTTCGCGCTTGGTTATTTGATTGTCATGTTCAAACCATGACTCATCAAGTCCGGTGGCAAGGGGAACGATCCGCGCATCGCGTCCCGCTAAAATTTCAAGACCAATCGTATTGAGGGGATCAAATTGTTGCGGTTTAGCGTGCAAATCTTTTGCAACGAGGCGATGGCTCTTTTCGCGCGGCCCGCCAAGCGCTTCGCCAATATGAAGCACGCTCTCGCCCATGCCGCGTTCAACCAGAAGCGCAGCGAGTTTGTTCGGCGTCTCTCCATCCCAAGACAGAGCGAGAAGACGCGCGTGCGGTTGCAGATGCGGAATGATTTTTTCGAGCGGGCGCCCATGCAAGGTGAGTTGTGCGCACTCCTGCAAAGCCCAACCTACGCGTGAAGCCATCAGGCTAAAAGCGGACGGCGCGGGTATCACGAGTATTTCTTCGGCAGAAATGTGATGCGACAGCGTCGCGCCCACGCCATAAAGAAACGGATCACCGGAAGCGAGAACGACTGTCTCTTTTCCGCGCCGTGCGATAATTTCTTTTATGCCGTCATCAAAAGGATGCGGCCACGCTTTCGTTTCCCCTTTGATGGGCCCGATGAGCGACAAATGCCGCGCGCCGCCTATTACAAAGGAGGCGCTGTCGATCAATCGTTGTGCGGCGGTTGATAAACCGTCTCGACCGTCTTCACCAATGCCGATAAAAGTGAGCCAGGGGGTTGTCATTGCGGTGCCCCTCTTAAAGAAAGAGGGACGTCGTGAAGCGCAAGCGCGTTTTGATTTTGGGCGGAACCACAGAGGCGAGCGCTTTGGCGCGCGTTTTGGTTGATCGCGCTGATCTCGATGTTGTGCTCTCGCTCGCTGGTCGCACTGAGACGCCAATACGTCCACCCATCGCCCATCGTATTGGCGGCTTTGGCGGTGTCGCGGGCTTGATTGAGTTTCTCAAATCCCAAACCATCAGCGGCGTGATCGATGCCACGCATCCATACGCTGCGCAGATGACTCAGCATGCCGCTCAGGCGTGCGCGGCTCTTGATATTCCGCGCCTCATCTTCACGCGCCCCGCATGGGTGCCTGTTGAGGGCGATCAGTGGCAGAGCGTTCACGATGTCGAAGCCGCGGTTGATGCGCTGGGTGCGCGTCCGACGCGCGTGTTTTTGACCGTCGGTCGTTTGTCGCTCGCAGCGTTTCGGCGCGCCGACAATCATTCCTATCTCGTGCGCAGCATCGATCAGCCGGACGCGAGAGAGATGCCGCGCGACACGAAGCTCATTCTGGCGCGCGGTCCTTTTACCGTTGAGGACGAAACGCAGTTGATGCGCGCCGAGCGTATTGAACGGCTTGTCACCAAAAACAGCGGTGGCGCACAAACCGATGCCAAGCTCGCAGCCGCGCGCGCTTTGCGAATTCCGGTGATCATGGTCGGGCGACCGGCTCTGCCGGAGAGCCGCGTGACTTACGATCTGCAAGAGGCGCTCGGCTTTATCGAGGATCATGGCCGCGCTCCGTAAGAGCGGGGCGTATAGAGCCAGCGTCCGCCATCGGGCTTGTCGATGAAGCGGGTCTCGCTTGAGCCGATCATCACGAGTGTCGCCATGTCTGCGGTGGCGGGGTCAGCTTCCGCCAATGTGGTCAGCACGATTTTTTCGTCGGGCCGTCCGACGGCCCGCGCGAAGGCCACGGGTGTCGAGCCGGCCTTCAAGGATTTCAACAGCGCGAAGGCATCGAAGATCGATTGCGGACGGGCTTTCGAGGCAGGGTTGTAAAAGGCGATCACAAAATCGCCTTCGGCCGCCGCTTTGAGCCGCCGCGCGATCACGTCCCACGGCTTCAAATTGTCGGACAGGGAGATGGCGCAGAAGTCATGCCCCAAAGGCGCGCCGAGGCGGGCAGCTGCCGCTTGCATCGCGCTGATGCCCGGATGGATGCTGACACGAAGCGCGCGATCCTCGGGCGAGCCGTGATCGAGCGCCTCAAACAAAGCGGCCGCCATCGCAAAAACACCGGGATCGCCGCCCGAAACAATAGCGACGATTTTGCCTGCTTTGGCGAGGTCAAGCGCATGGCGTGCGCGATCAAGTTCGACGCGATTATCGGTTGCGTGACGGGTCAAGCCTGCGCGCGGCGGGATGCGCTCGACATAGGGAATATAGCCGATGAGATCGGTCGCGTCGGCAAGGGCTGCGTCGGCATCAGGCGTGACCCAAGCGGCAGGGCCGGGGCCCAAGCCGATGACGCGGATTTCACCTTGGTTGGGCGCGGCGCTCATTGCGGCCGTCTCCCTTGGCCGGGCAGCACGATGATTGAGAAATAGGGGGCCGCGCCGTCGGTTTTTTGAGCGAGCGGCATCACGACTTCGCCCGCCATTGTGCCACGTTCAATGTAAAAAGCGCGGTCAATTAATCCTTTTTCTTCAAAGACTTCTCGAATTTTCTGAAAGTTCTGCCCGATCTTCATAATGACCGCCGCATCGGCCGTTTCAAGCCGTTTGGCAAGCTCCGCGCGGGGGAGTGTTCCAGGCAGCACCGTGAGCACATCATCGCCCCATGTCATCGGCATGCCGGTGGCGGTCCAGCAGCCCGACATGCCCGTGATGCCGGGGCAGATCGTGACCGGAAAGCGATCCTTCAAACGCACATAAGGGTGCATGAAGGAGCCGTAGAAAAGCGGGTCGCCCTCGCAAAGCAGCGCGACATCGCGGCCCTCTTCGAGATGGTTTGCGAGCGCGGCGGAGGCCTCGTCATAGAAGGAGGCGAGCGCGCGATTATAGGCGGGATCTTCGAAGGGGATTTCGGTTGTGACAGGGTAGAAGAGCGGCAG
>CANGPA010000152.1 GCA_947455645.1 Hyphomicrobiales bacterium
CATCAGGGGAGCGGATCAAGAGTTCAAGCAGCAAGGATTTCAAAAATGGGTTTCAAGGTCGCAGTTGTCGGCGCCACGGGCAATGTGGGTCGTGAAATGCTCTCCATTCTGGCGGAGCGCGCTTTTCCTGCCGATGAGGTTGTGGCGCTCGCCTCGGCACGCAGCCTCGGCACCGAAGTGTCCTATGGCGACAAGGTGTTAAAGGTTCAAAATCTCGAGCATCATGATTTTTCCAAAACCGATATCTGCCTGATGTCGGCCGGATCAGGCGTGTCGAAAGACTGGTCGCCGAAGATTGGCGCGATGGGCTGCCTTGTGATCGATAACTCCTCCTGCTGGCGTTATGACGAGCGGGTGCCTTTGATTGTGCCCGAAGTGAATGCCGATGTGCTCACCCGCTTTATGGGTGACGCCAATCGCCTCAACATCATCGCCAATCCGAATTGCTCGACCGCGCAACTTGTTGTCGCGTTGAAGCCTTTGCATGACAAGGCAACGATCAAGCGCGTTGTGGTGGCGACTTATCAATCGGTTTCAGGCGCTGGCAAGGATGCGATGGATGAGCTTTTCAACCAATCGCGCGCCATCTTCTCGGCAGGTGAAGTGAAGGTAGAAAAATTCTCAAAGCGCATTGCCTTCAACGTGATCCCTCATATCGATGTGTTTCTTGATGACGGATACACCAAAGAAGAATGGAAGATGGTGGTTGAGACGAAGAAGATTCTCGATACCAAAATCAAACTGACCGCGACCTGCGTACGCGTGCCGGTGTTTATCGCGCATTCGGAAGCGGTGAATGTTGAATTTGAAAATCCGATCACGGCGGATGAAGCGCGTAATATTCTACGCTCAGCGCCCGGATGTCTTGTGATCGACAAGCGTGAACCGGGTGGCTACATCACGCCGCATGAGGCGGCCGGTGAAGACGCAACCTATATTTCACGCATCCGTGAAGATTCAACCGTTGAACATGGCCTCTCTTTCTGGTGCGTGTCGGATAATCTGCGCAAGGGCGCGGCACTCAATGCGATTCAGATTGCTGAATCGTTGATCAATCGGAAATTGCTAAAGCCGAAGGCTTGAGGTTTTTCTGATTAGCATCCGGCGCAGTTGAATAAACCCTCATCCTGAGGAGCGCCGAAAGGTGCGCCTCGAAGGATTTGGTTCAGGGTTTATGCCTGAACCTCAAACCCCCTCAGCGCGCATGAGGGAGATGCGCGCGGGCAGATCTTCAATCGCTTGTTTGAAAACACCGGTTTCTGCATCCCGGATTCTCAAGGCGCCCGAGAACACATCAAAATAAGCGCCATGCAATTGAATCTTGCCGCGACCCGCCAAAATATTCACGCACGGAAATGTCATCAAATTCGCAAGTGTGTTTTCGATTGATGCGAGCGCGAGTTTTTCGACATAATCATCGAATGGCTCATGCGTCCGCGCGCCGAGTTTATTTGACACGGGGTCGATCAGGCTGATCCATTTGCCGATAAAATCGCCGGGCGATAAAGGCTGCGATTGATCATCCGCATAAGCGCGAATGCCGCCGCAGCGGCCGTGTCCAAGCACAACGATATGCTTTACACGCAAGGCTTGAACCGCAAATTCAAGAGCGGCCGATGTGCCATGATAAAGACCACCGGTTTCATAAGGCGGCACAAGATTGGCGACATTGCGCACGACAAAGAGTTCGCCGGGCTTCGCGTCAAAAATAACTTCTGGTGATACGCGGCTGTCACAACAACCGATAACCATGATCTCCGGCTTTTGTCCGGTTGCCGCGAGGTCTTCAAAGCGTTCACGCTCGCGCGGCAACCGCCCTTCGACAAAGGCCCGATAGCCTTCTTGTAAACGCTCCGGAAAATCACTCATGCATTCACGACCGTTGCTGGATCGACATTCGCACCGCAGAGCAAGACGCCGACACGCTCATTTTTTGCAGGCTTATAGGCACCTGACAAAAGGGCTGCTAACGCCGCAGCGCCACCCGGTTCGCTCATGATGCGGAAATCACGCCACAAGATTTTTTGCGCGTCCCTGATCGACTCGTCGCTGACCAACGCCACATGATCCACAGCCTGTCGCGCAATTTCAAATGACAATTGACCAACGCGCTTTGCGCCAAGAGAGTCACCGGCAATCGACTGAACATCGACCGGCACGGGCGCACCCGCTTCGAGCGCCGCATGAAGGCAACGCGAACCTTCCGGTTCAACGCCAACGACTTTGACTTTACCCTGCCACCACGCAGCCATGCCGCCAATCAAGCCGCCGCCGCCGCACGCAATCAAAACCGTATCGGGAAGCGGACCATCTTCTTCCCATTCCTTTGCAACGGTGCCTTGCCCCTCAAGGGTTGCGATCGCGTCGAAGGGATGAACCAATAATGCGCCGCTTTCTTTTTGAAAGACGTTGCATGCCGCCTGCGCATCATCATAACGCGCGCCACCGACCACAGCCTCCGCACCAAAGCTGCGAATAGTGGCGATTTTAATCGGTGCGGAAATTTCGGGAACGAAGATTTTTGCTGACACACCAAGAGCACGCGCGGCAAAAGCCACTGCCGCACCATGATTGCCGCCGGACGCTGCTGTGACACCCGCATCCGTGAGCGTGTTTTTCAAAAGGGCGTTGAACGCGCCGCGTGATTTGAACGACCCGGCATGTTGCAAAAATTCTAGCTTCAAACTGATCTGCGCATCGAGCCCGAAAGCATGTTCATTCAAATGCAAAAGGGGGGTGTGCCGAATATAGGGCGCGATGCGGTGATGCGTTTCCGTAATCGCGCTGCGTGTAACCGGCAATGCCATAAAAATGCTGTTCCTTAGCCGGCGATTTTTTGCAGGTGCTTCAAGACGGCTTCACCCATCTCGGTTGTGCTCACGGCATTCTGGCCCGGTGCTGCAATGTCCTTCGTGCGCAAGCCTTGATCGAGCACATCAGAAATGGCGCGTTCGAGCAAATCCGCTTCTTTCGTCATGCCGAAGGAATAGCGCAATGTCATCGCAAAAGACCCAAACATCGCGATTGGATTTGCTAAACCCTTGCCTGCAATATCCGGTGCGGAGCCATGCACAGGCTCATACATCGCTTTGCGCTTGCCGGTTTTCTCATTCGTCGCGCCGAGTGCCGCAGAGGGCAACATGCCGAGCGAACCCGTGAGCATCGCGGCAACATCCGACAACATATCGCCAAAGAGATTATCCGTAACGATGACATC
>CANGPA010000153.1 GCA_947455645.1 Hyphomicrobiales bacterium
AACTGATATGTTTACAACGCTCTTCAATACCAGCGACATCACATCAAGCGCACTGGCGACAGCAACCATGGGCTGCTTTGCAGCCGCTGGCTTGCTCGCTCTCGGCCTCACCTGGGCAGCCGAACGCTGGCGCATCTCAATCGCATTATGCGCCGTGGCCATGGCGCTTTCCGGCCTCTATTACTTAGGCGCCACCGAGGTTTGGATTGCGACCGGTAAAGCCTCGGCAGGTCCGCGCTTCGCAACTTGGGCCGCTGTTCATCCCTTGCTCGTTGCCGCAGCATATTACTATGCCAATGTCACAGACCGCGTGCCGCCGGGTGTCTTTTGGCGTGCAACGGTTGCCGCCTTTCTGATGACGCTCTCACGCTATCTGGGTGATGCGCAAATCTTCAATCCAACGCTGGGCGTTCTGCTCTCCATTGCCTTCTGGCTCTACATTCTGGGCGAAATGTATTTCGGTAAGATGAGCGATGTTGTGCGCAAGGCCACGCGGCCCGTGCAGCTTGGCTATTTCTGGATCAGACTGATTATGACGATCGGCTGGGCCATCATTCCAATTCTTCACTTCGTCGATGTCGTGATTGGCACAGGTCACGTTGCGCCTATCGTCATTCTTTATACCGCATCCGATGCCATCAACCTCATTACCTTGTCGCTGATCTATATCGCGGTCGCCGGCAAGGAACGTTACTAGTTCGGGAAGGAATAGGCTCATGAACATTACCGCAGCAGACGCAATTGCCATTATCATTCTGCTAACGATCCTGATCGCGGTGGGTGTTTACCTACTGCACTGGCTCTATCGCCATTCATCAAAGGATCAGGCCTTTGTCCGTACCGGCTCAGGCGGTGAAAGAGTGGTGATGGGCGGCGGCGCCCTCGTTATTCCGATCATTCATGACATTACCTTGGTAAACATGAATGCCATCCCCATTCAGATAAAGCGGGCCGGCGAAACGTCGCTCATTACCAAGAACAAAATGCGCATTGATGCTTTGGCAGAATTTTCGGTGCGCGTAATTCCAACCGAAGACAATGTTTCTCTTGCAGCCCGGACCTTTGGCGGCCAGACCGGATCGCCCGAGCGCGTGAAAGAGGTTGTGCAGAGCCGCTTTGTTGATGCCATGGCCGCCACGGCCGCCACGATGACGATGGACGAAATCCATCAGAACCGTAAAGGCTATATCCAAAGCGTTGCTGAACAAGTCACCGCCTCTCTTGGTTCGAATGGACTCGAGCTCGAAAACGCGTCTTTGGTCAGTCTCAATCAATCCGATATTTCTGTCTTCAATCCAGCGAACGCTTTTGACGCTGAAGGCCTCACTCAACTCACGCAGGAAATCGAAGAGCGCCGCAAGTTGCGCAACCGCATCGAAAATGAATCGCGGATTGATATCAAACTTAAAGATTATGAAACCGAACAACGCGCGATCGAAATTGACCGTGATCTCGAATTTGCACGCATTGATCAGCAACGCGACATTGAATCACGTCGTGCGGCACAACTTGCCTTAATTGAAGAGGAGAAATCCTCGTCAGCGATTTCCATTAGCCAGGCCCGGATCAAGGCCGAGCAGGAAGCTGAACGCATTCGTATCGCCAAAGAAAAACTGGTGAGCGCCGAACGCATCAACAGCGAAACTGAAATCCGCCTTCTTTCTATTGATCGTAATAAAGACAACGAGGAACGCTCAATCACCGCTTCAAAGCTCATCGAGACGTCGCGTATCAATTCCAAGCGTGACATCGATGCAGAACGCATTGAGAAGGAGCGCGAAATTAGGGAATTTGAGATTAAATCCCGTGAGGCGATCTCAATTTCCGAGGCGAACGCCATGGCCACGGTTGATAAGACCAAGCTAGAGAGCGAGAAAATCGTTGAAGCAAGTCGCATCGAAGTTGAGAAGACGATTGAAACCCTTGCGGTCGAAAAGGACAAGCATGTCCGCGTGACGGCCGAGAAGGCCAATGCCGAGAAGGAAAAGGCCGCCATCCTCAAGCGCTATGATGTCGATATCGAGCGCTTGAAGAAGGACGAGGAAATCGTTCACTTCGAGATCACCAAAAACCAAAATATCAAACTTGCTGAGACAACAGCGTTCCGCAAGATCGAGGATGCCAATATCGCGACCCATCGCGAAGTGGACGAGCTTCGCATTGCTGCTCGTAAATTTGTCGAGAAATTCGAGATCGAGCGCAATAAAGAAGTCGAGATCATCGACAAGGAGCGCTTGATCGCGGTTATCAACAAGTCGATCGAAGAGGCTTACGCCAAGACCGAAGCCGCCGAAGCGCAACGCAAACTAGCTTCCATCGAAGAGCAAGTGAATACGGCGCGTGAAGTCGAAACGGCCAATCGTGCGAAGATCGTCGAAGTGCTTGACGCCGAGACCAAGGCTGAACGTGAACGTATTCGTGTCACGGTCGCCGCATCGGCAGCCAAGGATGCTGCTGAGCAACGTGCGCTTGCCGAGATTGCGGAAGCCAATGCCGCAGCGGTGCGTTATGAGAAGGAAGCTGAAGGCGCTCTGGCGATCAATGCTGCCGAGAACACGCGTAACGATGCGTCGCGTCGCAGCGCCATTTACGAAAACCTCGTCAAGAATCTGCCGGAAATCATCCGTGAAACGGTCAAGCCGATGGAAAACATCGAGTCGATCAAGATTCTGCAAGTCGATGGCGTGCCCGGGATTAACAGCCCGTCAGAGCGCTCTGGCGGTGCAGGCGGCGTCATTGAAGGCGGTGGTAACGATGGCAATATGACCGATCGTGTCGTCAATTCGGCGATGAAATACCGTACACAAGTGGCGTTCGTCGACGGGCTGATGAAGGATCTTGGCCTGCCGATCAATCAACTTGGCGCTGCCGGCGGTATGCAGTTCCGTAATTTTGCGGAACCAGAAAAGCCGGCTGACGGCTCCGCGCCTGCGCCGCGCAAAAAGTCAAAAGATGATGACTGAGCGCGTTTGGAGCTGAGGTTAGATCATGACCGATCGCGATATGACCGACCACGAACTTAACTCCTTGGACCGTCACGCCCTTGTTATGGCGTTGTGGCTGGGCTTTGCTTTCGTGGCGGTCATTTTGCTGAAGCTCGGCATTGAACACATGAATTTATGGGCTTTGAGCTTCGGCTTTGCAGCAGTGCTCATCGGCTTCATTGCCCATGTTCTTATCAA
>CANGPA010000154.1 GCA_947455645.1 Hyphomicrobiales bacterium
ACCACACATCATAGATTGGATGCTCAACACCATTAAGACCGGGCGAGGATCCAAAAATCCAACCACCAAACAAACGCTTGGTTTCGCCCGCAACAGTAATCTCATCAATCTCAACAAATGCCGTTGTATTTTGAGGCTCAGTGATCGGACGCGTATAACACACCCGCGGGGTTACAAGAAACGCACCGAATTCGACGGTTTCATCAATACCGACTTCGAATGAAATGATCCGACCCGTGATTTTGTCGAGACCAGAAAAAATAGCGATTGGATTTTTGATCTTATCAGCAAAAGCCGGCGAAGATTGACCGAAGCCAAAAAGACCAATCGCAAGAGCCACCGAAATAATGGACGTCCGTCTCAGCATCTCTTGTCTATCCTCACGAGCCCCAACCAAGCGGGCGCGGGAGGACTTAGCACGGCAACTGGGGCGGGAGAAAGGCCCTTTGATCCAAGGTTTCTATTTCCGTTTTCCAGCGTAAGACTTGATTTCAGTAAAGGAAGAGCCAGCAAGGCGGTCTATTCGCCGCTTAATCTCGGAACGACGATCATTCAGACGATAGACTGATCGCGCCAAAGCAACGAAACTCTCATCAAAGCTTTGCTTTGATTCTGCCAATCGCAGCTGATCTTCAACGTCCCAAAGCTCGGCATTGATCGCGCGTAACTCCTGATCAAGGCCAATGACGGCATCATTTTCCTCAATGATTTTCTGCCATGCCGGATCCAATGCAGCGCGCTGCCGTTTGGCTTCGGCCCGAACTGATTTTGATGAGGCACGCTCGCTTTTAAGATCAAGAATCCCGCGACGGTCGGCAAGCTCTCCGACAGAAACAGGAACAAGGGGCTGACCCTTGTCGATTTCAATGGCGCTGATCTTGTCAGCCTTGGGCTTGAGGTCCACGACATTAGGACTCATCCGCTCAAGAATTGTTTGCCGGACCCGTTCAATGGGCTTGACCCAGTCGCCCGCTGTATCTTGGCGAAATAGCGTCGCAGACGGATACCAAACGGTATCATGTTCTCGCGCGAGCCACCGCCAGTCAGGCTCTTTACGCAACAGAATATGCAACGGTCTTCCAAGAGCGCCTGCGACGTGCCCGATTGATGTATCGACAGTCACAATCAAATCGAGGGACATCATGACCGCTGCGGTATCCAAAAATGCTTGTCCGTCTGAATCAAACTCGTCACCGAGTTGAATAAGCCGATCGCGGAATGATACGGTTGAAAGCTCCTCCGTACCCTTCCCTTTTTGTAAGACAACAAGGCTTACATCTGGAATAGCCGCTAAAGGCGCGAGAAATTCGAGCGGGATTGAACGACCCTTTTCGGCCGGAGAATCGGGATTTCCCGCCCATGCGATTCCAATTTTGAATGTTCCCTCTGGGAGTTTTTTTCGCCATGCCTCAACACGTACCGGATCGGCCTTAAGATAGGGAACGGACTCCGCATAGCGCGCTGGATCGATCGCAAGCGATCGCGGTAAGTGAAGCAAAGGTGCCCAACCGACAACACCCTCTACACTCCCAGGCTCGTTACTTGGCTTAAGCGTGATCGGCAAATCCATTGTTCGCAAAAGATCAAACAAAATGCTGTGTGTGACGAATGTCACATCCACACCGCGATCAACGAGTGGCTTTAAAAACCGACAGAAATTGATCGTATCGCCGAGACCCTGCTCATCCATGATGAGAAGTTTTTTGGGCGGTTCACCACCGCGCCAACGAGGCACTTCGGCTTTCGAACCATCAGACCGTCTTATCGTGACCGAGGGTTGGGCGGACATCAGTTTAAAGCGGATATCGAAGGCATCCCACGCATCGTTCCATTGTTCCCTGCGAAACAATACAAGCGCCATACGTGCGGCCGCATCGGTATGATCGGGATCAATCGACCGAATGAACCGCAGGAGAAGCAATGCTTCCGTCAGGCGGCTATGAATGATCTCGTGCTCAGCCAATGCAAAAAGATGACTAATCTCTTTCTCGGTCGGTGTCCTTGGCATCGATGTTCCGCTCGTTTGAACCGAATTATCCGCACGCATGAAAGCCCCCTAACGGAAAGGGCCGTACATTGACGCAATACAGGTCACAAACTGCTAAACGCGACGATTCACATTTTAAGAAAAAGACAAAAAAGCGCCTTTAAGCCCCGGGCGACCAAGGCGTGTAATCACCCGTAACCGTCGGACGGCGCCCCTCAGCAAGGATTGATCCCTGAGGCCGCCAAGCTTCCGCCGTACCGGTTCGGTTGGCTAGGTGCGGCAATTCCCAATCGTGCGCCTCATACCCATCAGCTGAGGGAGGAATGTCGAGTTTATGATGGATCCAGCCATACCAGCCCGGCGGGATACGCGACGCTTCCGCCTCACCATTGTAGATCACCCATCGACGGACAAACCCCAGCGCCGGATCTTTCAGGCCACCTTTGGTCTGGTAATACCGATTGCCAAATTCATCGGAACCGACCAGCTCCCCCGTCCGCCACGTGTGGAAAAGCGTTCCGATGGTGGCACCATTCCACCAAGTGAAAATGAGCTTAAGCAAGCGGATCATGACCGATTTATCCTGGAAAAGCCGATAAAGCGGGCAGACTATGGCGAGGCGACCCCGATTTGTCCAGTCTTTGAACCGCTGCTCCCCTGCCACCTTCGCCTAAGGTGTGCTTTGCTCGACGGTCATCGCTCTGCTAAGAACCCTCGAAATCTAGAAAATCGGCTGAATCGGTAGAGTCGTCTGCCAGGCCGATGCCAAAATAAGGATGGGACAATGGCTAAAATCAAGGTCGCAAACCCGGTCGTCGAATTAGACGGTGATGAGATGACCCGGATCATCTGGCACTATATTCGTGACAAGCTGATCCACCCCTATCTCGATATCGATCTCGAATATTACGACCTCTCGGTAGAAAATCGTGATGCGACCAATGATCAAGTCACCATCGACTCAGCGAACGCAATTAAAAAGCACGGCGTCGGCGTGAAATGTGCAACGATCACACCGGACGAAGCCCGCGTTAAAGAATTCAATTTGAAAGATATGTGGAAGTCTCCGAATGGGACCATCCGCAATATTCTTGGCGGCGTGATTTTTCGTGAGCCCA
>CANGPA010000155.1 GCA_947455645.1 Hyphomicrobiales bacterium
ATGGCGACCGATAAATCCCGATCCGCCGAAAACCGTGACAAGCTGCTCTGAAGGATGAGCCATGATGCGCCCCTCTCAATCTCATAAAATGCTGTGCGGTGATAATCCGGCTTTCGGGATTTGGAAAGTCCGCCGAAAGAGGGCAGCCAAAATCACGAAAAATAGCGTGTCAGAAAGCTGCGATAGATCGTTTCAAGTTTAACGATATCGGCCACGGGCACGCGCTCATCAATTTGATGCATCGTCTGGCCGACCAGACCGAACTCGATCACGGGGCAGTAATTTTTGATGAAACGAGCGTCCGATGTGCCGCCCGAGGTCGAAAGTTCCGGACGAATACCGGTCGATTGCTCAATCGATTGGATCGCCATATCAACGAAGGGCCCCGGCGCCGTAACAAAAGAATCCGCATTCGAGGGTTCGAATGTCACCGCGTAGCGCACATTATTTCCTGCAATCAGACGCAAGCGATTTTCAATCTCCGCTTTGAGCGAGTCTTGCGTCCATTTGTCATTAAAGCGGATGTTAAAACTCGCGCGCGCGGATTGTGGAATCACATTCGACGCTTTGTTGCCGACATCGACCGTTGAGAATTCAAGATTGCTCGGTGGAAAATGATCCGTGCCGTGATCAAGCGGCTCTTCATTTAAGCCTGCAATCAGTTTTACTATTCCACGAATGGGATTTTCAGCCAGATGCGGATAAGCGATGTGGCCTTGCTTGCCTTCGACAACGAGATGACCACTCAATGATCCGCGACGGCCGATCTTGATCATATCGCCTAAGCGGTTGGGATTTGTCGGTTCGCCAAGAAGGCAATGATCAAATTTTTCACCGCGTGCCTTCGCCCATTCGAGCAGTTTCACGGTGCCGTTAACAGCAGGGCCTTCTTCATCGCCGGTGATCAAAAACGCGATCGAGCCTTTGAAAGAGGAGCCTTGCTCTTCAAGAAAATTCAACGCAGCTGAAACGGAAGCGGCAACGCCGCCTTTCATATCCGCAGCACCGCGCCCGTAAAGAATCCCGTCAACAATCGCGCCAGAAAAAGGCGCTTGCGTCCAGCGTGTTTCATCCCCCGTGGGTACAACATCCGTGTGACCCGCAAACACAAGACATGGGCCCTCAGTGCCTATGCGCGCATAAAGATTATCGATGTCAGGCGTGTTCTCTTCGGAGAATCGCACGAGATGACTTTCAAATCCACGTTCTTTCAAAACCGCATCAAGCAAACGCAACGCGCCGCCCTCTTCAGGCGTGACTGAAGGGCATTGAATCAGCGCTTGCGTTAGAGCAACGGGATCTTTGGGATTGAGCGACATGATTAATTAGTCACGCAATAATTCATTGATACCCGTCTTGGCGCGCGTCTTGGCATCAACACGCTTCACGATCACAGCGCAATAAAGCGACGGGCCCATGGTGCCATCAGGCAGCGGCTTGCCGGGCATCGAACCTGAAACCACCACCGAATAAGGCGGCACACGGCCCATAAACACTTCGCCCGTTTCGCGATCAATAATCTTGGTTGATTGACCGATGAACACGCCCATCGAAATCACGGAGCCTTCACCCACCACAACGCCTTCAACGACTTCCGAGCGCGCACCGATGAAGCAATTGTCTTCGATGATGGTGGGACCAGCTTGCACGGGCTCCAATACGCCGCCGATGCCGACCCCACCGGAAAGATGCACATTCTTGCCGATCTGCGCGCAAGAGCCGACCGTCACCCATGTGTCGACCATCGTGCCGGTATCGACATAGCCGCCGATATTGACGAAGGACGGCATCAAAATCGCGTTCGGGGCAATGTAAGCCCCGCGACGCACGGTGCAGTTCGGCACAGCGCGGAAGCCACCCGCCTTGAACTCCGCTTCGCCCCAGCCTTCGAATTTGGACGGCACCTTGTCCCACCAGGAGGAGCCCGCGGGGCCGTTTGACATCAACACATTGTCGTTCAAGCGAAACGACAAGAGCACGGCCTTTTTGAGCCATTGATGGGTATGCCAATTGCCATCGGCCTCTTTGGTGGCGACGCGCAACGTGCCGGCGTCGAGCTGGGCGATGGAGTACTCGACAGCATCGCGGATTTCGCCCTTGGTGGAAGGGTTTAATTCGGTGCGCTTTTCCCAAGCGGCGTCGATTGTGGAGGCAAGGGCTGAGTGATCCATGGCGTTTGATTCCGTCCCGTGAGGATAAGGTCGGCGGGCTTCTTACCAAGGCGGCGCCGATGTGTCACCTTGGCCGGAGCCTGCTTCAATGCCGCATGAGAGCCTGTACAATGCGCCTTTATATAAAGTCTCCCCTCGCTCTTCTTGCCGATCCATCGGTGGACGGGTTGGTTATTGAACATCAAAAAATTGTCGAGCTCGTTCCGAAGGGCCAATTCCCCTCACAGCCTGTTGATCAGATCTTCGACGCCTCGCGCCATGTCGTCTTGCCGGGGCTGATCAACACGCATCATCATTTTTATCAGACGCTCACGCGCGCGCATCCGGCTGCGATCAACAAGGAATTATTCCCCTGGCTCAAAGCGCTTTATCCGATCTGGGCGCGGCTTGATCCGGAGCGATTCCGCGTGGCGGTGCGGCTCGCGCTCATCGAACTCTTAATGTCGGGCTGCACAACGGCGGCGGATCATCATTATCTTTTTCCCGCCGGCCTTGATGAAGCGATCGACATCGAAGTCGATGAAGCCAAAAAGCTCGGCATGCGCATGACGGTGACGCGCGGTTCGATGAATTTGTCGCAGAAAGATGGTGGGCTACCCCCTGATTCAGTTGTGCAGGATGAAGAGACAATTCTCGCTGATAGCGAGCGGTTGCTTAGTCGCTATCATGACAGAAGCGAAGGCGCGTCGATCCGCGTCGCGCTTGCGCCGTGCTCGCCTTTTTCCGTCACAAAAAGATTGATGGCGGAGAGCGCGGCTTTGGCCGAAAAATATGACGCGCGGCTTCACACGCATTTGGCCGAAACCAAAGACGAAGATGCCTATTGCGCGGAAGTTTACAAATGTCGCCCGATTGAATTGTTGGAAGACGTGGGTTGGCTCTCGCCGCGCACATGGTTGGCGCATG
>CANGPA010000156.1 GCA_947455645.1 Hyphomicrobiales bacterium
GCTTTCGCGCGATGCTTGACCCCAAAAAGCTGGGACGAGGCCTTTTGGTGTTTATCGAAGTCACACTCGACAAAACCACGCCTGACGTGTTTGCGCGCTTCGCCGAGGCCGTAAAGCGCGCGCCGGAAGTGCTGGAATGCCATATGGTGGCGGGTGGCTTTGATTATCTCGTCAAGACGCGCGTCGAGGATATGGCGGCCTATCGCAGCTTTTTGGGCGATGTGCTCTTGGCCTTGCCTGGCGTGAAAGAAAGCCGGACCTTCGCCGTGATGGAGGAAGTGAAGTCGGACGGGGCTTTGCCGGTTTGATCGCGCACAGCGGCTCGGCTTTTGTTGCATTGCAAAAAGAGCGCCGCTCTGCCTAAATGCGCCCGCTTTTTGGGGTGGCGAAGAGATCATGCTTCCTTTCAGTCGCGATGAAGCGAGCCTGCGCGCGGCGTTCCGGTGGGATGTGCCGGAGCGCTATAATATGGGCGTGGCCGTGTGCGATGTCTGGGCGGCGCGGGAGCCCGAGCGTCTTGCGCTTCTGGATGTGGATGCGGCCGGTGAGGTTGATCGCGTGACGTTTGGGGCTTTACGCAAACGCTCCAACCAACTCGCCAATTTGCTTGTAAAAAGCGGCATCACGCGTGGTGAGCGGATTGCGATTTTACTGCCGCAATCGCGCGAAGTCGCCGAAAGCCATATCGCGATTTACAAAGCCGGTGCGGTGGCTTTGCCGCTTGCGGTGCTGTTCGGCATTGATGCGCTGCTTTATCGGTTGCACGACGCGGGCGTGACGGGCCTCATCACCAATGCAGCCGGTTTGCAAAAATTTAAAAGCGCGACAGAGCCTCTGCCTGAATTCAAATTACTGCTCTCGGTTGATGGTGATGATGGTGACGCGAAAAATTTTCATTTTGCGCTTGCGTCGCAGTTTGAAGAGTTCACACCCGTTGATACATTGGCCGACGATCCGGCTTTGATGATTTATACATCGGGCACGACAGGCCAACCCAAAGGCGCATTGCATGGGCATCGCGTGTTGCCGGGCCATTTGCCTGGCTTCGAACTCGTGCATGAGTTTTTTCCGCATGAGGGTGATCTTCTCTGGACACCGGCGGATTGGGCATGGGCGGGTGGCTTGTTGAACGGACTTCTTCCCTCGCTCGCGCATGGCGTGCCGGTGGTGGCGCGCAAATTTGAAAAATTCAATCCTAATGAAGCCTATCGGCTGATGCAGGATTTCAAGATCAGAAATATTTTTGTGCCGCCCACGGCGCTGCGCATGTTGCGCACAATCAAAAATCCCCGCGCCAAATATGATTTGCATTTGCGTAGCATCGCATCGGCGGGGGAAGCGCTTGGTGCGGAAACATTGTTGTGGGCGCAAGAAGAGTTGGGCCTCACCATCAACGAAGCCTATGGCCAGACCGAATGTAATCTGGTGATCGGGTCATGCAATGCACTCTCCATGGTGAAACCGGGTTTCATCGGCAAAGCCGTGCCGGGGCATCGCGTCGCCATCATTCAAGCCGATGGAACGGAATGCGCGCGCGGTGAAGTGGGACAGATTGCGATCGCGCGGCCTGATCCCGTGATGTTTTTGGGCTATTGGAATCGGGACGAGGCAAGCCACGAAAAATTCATCGGCGACTGGATGACCACGGGCGATCAAGGCGTGATGGATGAAGAGGGCTATATCAAATTCATCGGTCGTGACGATGATGTGATCACCTCGTCAAGCTATCGCATCGGACCGGTTGAAATTGAGGATTGCCTGTTAAAGCACAAGGCCGTCGCACTTGCGGCGGCGGTCGGAAAGCCCGATGTCCTGCGCACCGAAATCGTCAAAGCGTTTCTTGTGTTGCGCGCAGGCTATGAACCGAGCACCGCGTTGAAAAAGGACATTACTCAATTTGTGAAAGAGCGATTATCGGCGCATGAATATCCACGCGAGATCGAATTTGTTGAATCTCTGCCGATGACAACGACGGGCAAAATCATCCGGCGTGAACTGCGCGCGCGGGTGTGACCTTAACCATTATTTTCAAATTAGAGCCGTATTTGGCCTTCTAAAATTGCGCTACGCGTTTCAGCATCAAGCAAACGATACCGCTGTATCGCGTGATCAAAGAGATAGACGGGCTCGCTTGTCTCGCGCGGCGTGAGGCCCTCTTGGACAAGATCGACTTTGCGAATTTTGAACGTACCGGTCATATCCGCCTCGCGACGCAAGCGGATAAAGAGCGGCCGTGCGTGGGGTGGAAGATTATCGACGAGATGATGTGACAAGCGGTCAAGATCGAACGACTCATGTTCCGACAAATGCAACGCTGCCATACCCGCTTTGCCATCATGACCAGCAATCGCAACACCATAAACGGCGCAGGACGCGACACCCGGATGTGTATTGATCGTCTCAGCAACCTCATTGGTTGATATGTTTTCGCCCTTCCAGCGGAACGTATCGCCAATGCGATCGACAAAATAAAAATAACCATCCTCATCGCGTGTGACGAGATCGCCTGAGCGAAACCACGCGTCACCATCGCGAAAGACATGGCGCAATATTTTAGCCTCGTCGGCGCGTTTGTCGGCATAGCCTTCGAACCGGTTTGCGGGTGCATGGGGATCATCGATGATTTCACCGATGATCTCCCCGACTTCGCCCGGCTTGCACGGAATACAACGGCCTGCCGCGTCACGCATCGGCTTTTCATGTTCGACATCAAAGCGCACGACTTTGACGACGAAGCGTTTCTCTGCCCATTTCGGAATACGACCAATCGCACCGGGGCGTGAATCAAAATTAAACAGCGCGATATTACCCTCGGTGGCGCCGTAAAATTCGCGAATATGCTTGATGCCGAAGCGCTTGGAGAAGGTTTGAAAAATATCAGGCCGCAAGCCATTACCACAAATCAACCGTATGCGATGCGCGCGATCAAGAGGTCCTTCCGGAACATTCAACAAATAGCGGCATAATTCGCCAATATAAAAGAACAGCGTGCATTGATGTTTGATA